>NZ_JBHVHQ010001374.1:0-1378 GCF_042800135.1 Streptomyces sp. NPDC057654
CTCCCCGACGAGCTGGTCCCCGCCAACGCCGGGCAGGCCAAGGAGCTGCTGCGCACCGCCACCGGCGAACTCGCGGCCCGCAGCGACGCCCTGGAGGCCGCCCGCGCCGCGCACGGCGAGCTGCTGCGCGCCCACCGCACCGCCGAGGACGCCGCCGGCGGCTTCGACGAGACCGCGGCCATGCTGCGCGACCTGCTCCGCGACAACCAGCGGGCGGCCGACGGCGACGCCGACGCGGAGGGCGAGCAGAGCGAGCCGTACGCCGGGAACCTGGAGGAGGCCCGGCAGTCCGCGGCCGAGTCCCGCCGCTCGCTGCGCGGCTGCGCGAGCGACCTGTCGGCCGCCGAGTCGGCGGTCCGCGAGGCGAGCGACGTGCTGGTGCGGCACGCCAACTCCACCCGGTACGAGCAGGTGCGCACCCCCGCCCGCCAGCAGATCCGGGAGCTGCCCGCCGCCGCCCTGCCGGAGCACGCCGCGGCCTGGGCGGACGCCTTCGCGCCCCGGCTGCGCGTGCTCACCGACGAGCTGGAGCAGCTGGAGCGCAACCGCGGCAGCATCGTCGACCGGCTGCGCGGCCTGGTCGAGTCCTCGCTGACCACCCTGCGCTCCGCGCAGCGGCTGTCCCGGCTGCCCGAGGGGCTGGGGGAGTGGTCGGGCCAGGAATTCCTGCGCATCCGCTTCGAGGAGCCGGACCAGGCCACGCTCAGCGAGCGGCTCGGCGAGGTCATCGACGACGCGACCCGCTCGGCGGTGAAGAAGAACTCCGACCTGCGCCGCGACGGGATGTCGCTGCTGCTGCGCGGCGTGAGCGCCGCCCTCCAGCCGCGCGGCGTGGCCGTGGAGATCCTCAAGCCGGACGCGGTGCTGCGCGCCGAGCGGGTCCCGGTCGGGCAGATGGGCGATGTGTTCTCCGGCGGACAGCTGCTGACCGCGGCCATCGCGCTGTACTGCACGATGGCGGCGCTGCGCAGCAACGACCGGGGCCGCGACAAGCAGCGGCACGCGGGCACGCTCTTCCTGGACAATCCGATCGGCCGCGCCAACGCCACGTATCTGCTGGAGCTCCAGCGGGCCGTCGCGGACGCGCTCGGCGTTCAGCTGCTCTATACCACGGGCCTGTTCGACACCACGGCGCTGGCCGAGTTCCCGCTGGTCATCCGGCTCCGCAACGACGCGGATCTGCGCGCGGGCCTGAAGTACATCAGCGTGGAGGAGCACCTGCGGCCCGGACTGCCGAAGGAGGACCCGGACTCCGAGCCGGTGCACGGCGAGATCACGGCGACCCGGATGTACCGCCGCCCGGAGGACGAGCCCGTACCCGCACAGGCGCAACCCGTACCGGTGGACGAAAAGCCGGCAGAGGAAGAACCCGTATAGC
>NZ_JBHVHQ010001375.1:0-1377 GCF_042800135.1 Streptomyces sp. NPDC057654
GCCCGTTAGGCGAGCGGTCGCCGGCCGTGCGGGCCGGCGGCCGCTCGGCGCGTAGGCACGTCCCTCCGCCACGCCCGTCATCGTGCAGCGCGCCCCATGAGCGTCGTGTGACAGCTCGGCGGCGCCTGGAACCGAACGGCCGTCCGCCGGCTCTTGAACAGGGGAACGCGGTACGGACCGCCGCACGCCGTCGACGCCGACGCCTGCGCGGCCGTGATGGCGATGATGTGGGAGAGACCGGCGTGGTTCGGCATACGCCTCTTATGTCAGCACTCGGACCCTGGCCTTCCCCCGGTCCGCGGATGAGAGACAATGGACGCTCTGCCAGGGTGGGTTGATCGCAGAGCTGATTGCCAGAGGGGACGCATGTCGGAGGCGGAAGAGACGCAGGGCACGACAGGGCGCCTCCTGGCTGGTCGGTACCGGCTCGGTGAGGTGCTCGGCCGGGGCGGCATGGGCACGGTCTGGCGGGCGCGCGACGAGACGTTGGGCCGCACGGTCGCGGTCAAGGAGCTGCGCTTCCCGTCGAGCATCGACGAGGACGAGAAGCGCCGCCTGATCACCCGTACGCTGCGCGAGGCGAAGGCGATCGCCCGCATCCGCAGCAACGGCGCGGTCACGGTCTACGACGTCGTGGACGAGGACGACCGGCCGTGGATCGTCATGGAGCTGATCGAGGGCCGCTCCCTCGCCGACGCGATCCGGGAGGACGGGCCCCTCCCCTGGAGACGGGCGGCCGAGGCCGGCCTCGCCATCCTCGACGTGCTGCGCGCCGCGCACCGCGAGGGCATCCTGCACCGCGACGTGAAGCCGTCGAACGTCCTGATCGCCGACGACGGCCGCGTCGTGCTCACCGACTTCGGCATCGCACAGGTCGAGGGCGACCCGTCGGTCACCTCCACCGGCATGCTCGTCGGCGCCCCCTCCTACATCTCGCCGGAGCGAGCCCGCGGCCACAAGCCCGGACCGCCCGCCGACCTGTGGTCGCTGGGCGGCCTGCTGTACGCCGCGGTGGAGGGCGTGCCGCCGTACGACAAGGGTTCGGCCATAGCGACGCTCACCGCCGTGATGACCGAGCCGATGGAGCCGCCGAAGCACGCCGGGGCTCTCGTGGAGGTCATCTACGGCCTGCTCGCCAAGGACCCCGAGAAGCGGCTGGACGAGGCCGGGGCGCGGACGTTGCTCACCAGCGCGGTCAACGCGCCCGAGGACCAGGGCCGCAAGACCCCCGAGCCGCCGGTCGTCGAGCCGACGCGCGCGATGGCGCTGCCCCCGGCGCCGCCCGCCCCCTCCTCCCCGCCGCTGTCGCTGGAGAAGCCCGGTTCCGGGACGCGGACCGCGGACGCGGCGGCCGACCGTATGCGCGGTGCGCTGAAG
>NZ_JBHVHQ010001376.1:0-1376 GCF_042800135.1 Streptomyces sp. NPDC057654
CGGCCGGGCCGTGGCGCGCGAAAAACGACGTGCCGGGGAACGAAGCTCTCGAAGTTCGCTCGTTTGAGCGGTAGTTACGGGCAAACGGTGAAAATAACGACGTTCTTGTGCATGTTGCCGACGGGCACTAGGTTCTCGGGGCAGTTGAGGGGAGCCGGCCCGGACGTGGCGGCCGGCCTTGGAAAGGGGCACACAGCAATGACGCGCAAGACGGTGCGGATCGCCATGAACGGCGTCACCGGCCGCATGGGGCACAACCAGCACCTCGTACGCTCGCTCCTCGCCATCCGCGAGCAGGGCGGCATCGACCTCGGCGACGGTTCTGCCATCTGGCCCGAGCTCGTGCTCGTCGGCCGTTCCGAGTCCAAGCTGGAGGCCGTCGCGCGCCGCCACGGACTCGACTCGTGGACCACCGACCTCGACGCCGTCCTCGCCGACCCCGCCGTCGACGTCTACTTCGACGCCCAGGTCACCGCCGCCCGCGTGGACGCCGTACGCAAGGCCGTCGCCGCCGGAAAGCACGTCTACTGCGAGAAGCCCACCGCCACCAGCGTGGAGGACGCCCTGGAGCTCGCCCGCCTCGCGCGCGACGCGGGCGTCAAGTCCGGCGTCGTCCAGGACAAGCTGTTCCTGCCCGGCCTGCGGAAGCTGAAGCGGCTCATCGACGGCGGCTTCTTCGGCCGTGTGCTCTCCATACGCGGCGAGTTCGGCTACTGGGTCTTCGAAGGCGACTGGCAGAGCGCCCAGCGCCCCTCCTGGAACTACCGCGCCGAGGACGGCGGCGGCATGACCGCCGACATGTTCCCGCACTGGGAGTACGTCCTGCACGAGCTCTTCGGCCCCGTACGGACCGTGCAGGCGCACATCACCACGCACATCCCGCGCCGCTGGGACGAGAAGGGCAAGCCGTACGAGGCGAGCGCCGACGACTCCGCGTACGGCGTCTTCGAGCTCGAAAGCGGCGTCGTCGCGCAGATCAACTCCTCCTGGGCGGTGCGCGTGAACCGCGACGAGCTGGTCGAGTTCCAGGTCGACGGCGTCGAAGGCTCGGCCGTCGCCGGGCTGCGCCGCTGCCGCGTCCAGCACCGCTCCGCCACCCCGCGGCCCGTGTGGAACCCCGACATCCCCGCCACCGAGGAATTCCGCGCGCAGTGGCAGGAGGTCCCGGACAACGACGAGTTCGACAACGGCTTCAAGGCGCAGTGGGAGCTGTTCCTGCGCCACGTCGTCCTGGACGAGCCCTGGCACTGGGACCTCCTCGCGGGCGCGCGCGGCGTGCAGCTCGCGGAGCTGGGCCTGCGCTCGTCCGCGGAAGGCCGCCGCCTGGACGTGCCGGAGCTGTCGCTGTGACCATCGAACTCCCCACCGAGGACGGC
>NZ_JBHVHQ010001377.1:0-1376 GCF_042800135.1 Streptomyces sp. NPDC057654
CGGAGCTGGAGCTTGGCGAGGACGCGGCCGATGTGCGTCTTGACCGTCTGCTCGGCGAGGAACAGCGTCCCGGCGATCTCCTGATTGGAGAGCCCGCGCGCGATCAGCCCCAGCACCTCCGTCTCGCGCGGGGTCAGCTCCTGCGGGCGCGGTACGGGCGTACGGCGCGGGGCCGGGCGCTGCCGCGCGAACTCCTCGATGAGGCGGCGGGTGACGGACGGGGCGAGCAGCGCGTCGCCGCTCGCCACGACCCGTACGGCCGCGATCAGATCGGCCGGCGGCGCGTCCTTGAGCAGGAAGCCGCTGGCCCCGACGCGCAGCGCCTCGTAGACGTAGTCGTCGACGTCGAAGGTGGTGAGCATCAGCACCTTCGGGCGGTGGGCTGCTTTTTCGTCGTCCCCGTCGTCCCCGTCGTCCGCATCATCCGCATCTGCGGTGAGGATCTCCCGGGCTGCCTCCAGGCCGTCCAGCTCGGGCATCCGCACGTCCATGAGCACCACGTCGGGGCACACGCGGCGGCTCAGTTCGACGCCCTGCCGGCCGTCCGCCGCGTCGCCGACGACGTCGATGTCGGGCTGTGCGTCGAGCAGCGCGGCGAACCCCGCCCGCACCATGGCCTGGTCGTCGACGATGATCACCCTGATGGTCATGGGGCGGGGGATTCCTCTGCGGTGTCGTGGACAGGGTCGATTTCCGCGGTGAGCGGGAAGCGCGCCGCCACGCGGAAGCCGCCGTCCGGCAGCGGGCCCGCCTCCAGCGTGCCGCCGAGCAGCCGGACGCGTTCGCGCATCCCGACCAGGCCGTGGCCCGTGCCGCCGCTCTCCAGCGGCGCGCCGGGCACGGCGGCGGACGGGGCGTTGACGATGACGACGCTCACGCCCGTACGGTCCGGGGCGACCGACACGCGGGTCGCCGCGCCCGGCGCGTGCCGCACCACGTTGGCGAGGGACTCCTGCACGACGCGGTACGCGGACAGGTCCACGGCCCCCGGCACGGGGGCCGTGTCCGGGCCCGGCTCGACGGAGAGCTCCACGGGCACCCCGGCCCGCACCGTCGACTCCGCCAGCCGGTCCAGCTCCGCCAGGCCGGGCTGCGGCGCGCGCTCGACGCCGGCGGTGCCCGTACCGCCCCTACCGTCCGTGCCGCGCAGCGCGCCCAGCAGCCGCCGCATCTCGGTGAGGGACTCGCGGGCGGTCGCGGCGATGGCGGCGAACTCCTCGCCCGTCTCGGGCGGCACGCCGCCGAGCCGGTACGGGGCGCTGTCCGCCTGCACCGTGATCACGGACATGTGGTGCGCGACGACGTCGTGCATCTCCCGCGCGATGCGGGCGCGTTCTTCGAGGAGGGTGCGCCGGGCCCGTTCCGCCTCGCTGACC
>NZ_JBHVHQ010001378.1:0-1375 GCF_042800135.1 Streptomyces sp. NPDC057654
GGCGGCGAGGCCGCCGGGGTGCGTACGCTCCGGGGCGAGCAGTACGGCGCTCACGCCCGCGCCGCGCCGGGCGAGCCGCGCCCCGGCGTACAGGGCGTCGCCGCCGTTGTCGCCGCTGCCGACGATCAGGGCGACGCGCGCCCCGTAGACGCGGTCGAGCAGCCCGGCGCAGGCGGCGGCGAGCCCGGCGGCGGCGCGCGCCATGAGGGCGCCGTCCGGGAGTCGTGCCATCAGCTCGCGTTCGGCGGCCCGTACTTTCTCCACGCTGTAGCCAGTCCTCATGCGCCCAGTGTCCGGGAATCCGGCGGGAGGGGCTGGGTACGAGGAGTGCGTGCCCCCACCACACAACCGGATGCGAAGTCGATCTTCAGCGCGCCGCTGCGCGTGCTGTACAGCTGAGCGGCCTGAGACACTGGCGGTGATGAGTGAGACACAGATGCGCGCTCGTGCCGTTGTGGACCTGGCCGCGCTGCGGGACAACGTGCGCGCCCTGCGGGCCCGTGCGCCCCGCGCCGAGCTGATGGCCGTGGTCAAGGCCGACGCGTACGGACACGGCGCGGCGCCCTGCGCGCGGGCGGCCCGCGAGGCCGGTGCGGCCTGGCTGGGGACCGCCACCCCGCAGGAGGCGCTGGCCCTGCGCGCCGGAGGCGACCGGGGGCGGATGATGTGCTGGCTGTGGGCGCCCGGCGACCCCTGGCGCGAGGCCATCGAAGCGGACGTCGACGTCTCCGTGAGCGGGCTGTGGGCGCTGCGTGAGGCGGAGGCCGCGGCGGTGGCGGCCGGCCGGGTCGCGCGCGTACAGCTGAAGATCGACACGGGGCTCGGGCGGAACGGCTGCCAGCCCGGCGACTGGCCGGCCCTGGTCGGCGCGGCGCGCGCCGCCGAGCAGCGCGGCACCCTGAAGATCACCGGCCTGTGGTCGCACTTCGCGTGCGCGGACGAGCCCGGCCACCCCTCCATCCAGGCGCAGCTCGCGGTCTTCAAGGACAGCGTCGGCCACGCCGAGGCGCGGGGGCTGGAGCCGGAGGTGCGGCACATGGCCAACTCCCCGGCGACGCTGACCCTGCCCGAGGCGCATTTCGACCTCGTACGGCCGGGCATCGCCGTGTACGGCGTCTCGCCGTCCGCCGAGATCGGGACGCCCGGCGACTTCGGCCTGCGGCCCGTGATGACGCTGAGCGCCTCGCTGGCCAATGTGAAGCGCGTACCGGGCGGCCATGGGGTCAGCTACGGGCACAAGTACGTCACGCCCGGCGACACCACCCTCGCCCTCGTCCCGCTCGGCTACGCCGACGGCATACCCCGCGCCGCGTCCGGCACCGGCCCCGTGCTCATCTCGGGGAAGCTGCGCACGGTCGCGGGACGGGTGGCCATG
>NZ_JBHVHQ010001379.1:0-1374 GCF_042800135.1 Streptomyces sp. NPDC057654
CCGCACCCGGCGGCGCGCCCGGCTGGCGAGCTGTCGCGCCGCGGCCGGGGTGCGCCCGACCATCGGGGCGATCTCGTCGAAGGGCACGGCGAACATGTCGTGCAGGACGAAGGCCAGCCGTTCGGCGGGGCCCAGCGTCTCCAGCACGACCAGCAGCGCGAGCCCGACGGAATCGGCCAGCAGCGCCTGGTGTTCGGGGTCGGGCCCGGCCGGACCGCTCACCACCGGGTCCGGCACCCGTACGTCCAGCGGCCGCTCGCCCCGCGAGGCGCGCGTACGCAGCATGTCCAGGCACACCCGGCCGACGACGGTCGTCAGCCACCCGCCGAGGTTCGCCACGTCGCCGGTGTCGAAGCGGTGCAGCCGCAGCCAGGTCTCCTGTACGGCGTCGTCCGCCTCGGCCAGCGAGCCGAGCATCCGGTACGCCACCGCCCGCAGCCGGCCGCGATGCGCCTCGAAGCGGTCCGCCAGAAAGCGGTCCGCCAGAAAGCCGTCTGCCCGGGAGCCGCCCGCCGGGAAGCCGTCCGCCGGAAAGTCGTTCTCGTCCATCAGTCACATTCTCCTGTCGCGATCCGTCAGCACTGTGACGGACGCATCCCGCCGGATGTGACGAGCGGGACCGGATGCGATCAGACGCGATCAGACGCGATCAGAGGAGAACGATGATGCAGGCACGTATGAAGAACCCCGCGACGCTCATCCCCGAGGCGCTGCCCGCCGTGCTCGACGTGGCCAAGGCCGCGAAGCAGGGCGGTGTGCCGGAGGCGACGCTGGAACTGGTGCACCTGCGCGTGAGCCAGATCAACGGATGCAGCTACTGCGTCGACGGCGGCGCCCGCAACGCCAAGAAGGCCGGCATGAGCGACGAACGGCTCTTCGCGCTGGCGGCCTGGCACGAGGCGCCCTACTACTCCGATGCCGAGCGCGCCGCCCTCGCGCTCGCCGAGGCCGCGACCCGCCTCAGCGACCGTACGGACCCGGTGCCCGACGAGGTCTGGGACGAGGCCGCGCGCCACCACGACGAGAAGCAACTGGCGGGCCTGGTCCTGTGGATCGGCCTGACCAATCTCTTCAACCGGATCAACGCCGCCACCAGGCAGCCCGCGGGCGCGGCCTGGTAACCGCGCGCCGGGACCGGACCGCGAAGGGACCGGACCGGGCCGCGCGGGGGGCGGTCCGGCCGGGCCCCGGCGCATTGGACGACGGCTGAGCGGTCAGGGAGCGGGCGTGAAGACGAGCGACGCGTTGTGCCCGCCGAAGCCGAAGGAGTTCGCGAGCGCCGCGGCGACCGGGCCCCGGCGCGGCCCGCCGGCCACGATGTCGAGTTCCACGGCCGGGTCCGGCGCGTCGAGGTTCCGCGTCGCCGGGATGACC
>NZ_JBHVHQ010001380.1:0-1373 GCF_042800135.1 Streptomyces sp. NPDC057654
CTGGTGCTGTTCCGGGTCGGGCGCGGGCACGGGCGCGGTGCCGCGGCGGCGGAACAGCGCGCGCTCCTCCTCGTCGAACGCGCCGTACACGGGCCCGTCCCCGGCCGGCCCGGTGCGCATCGGACGGTCCGCCTCGGGCCGGTCGGGCAGCGGTACGGGCACCTGGGCGAGCGCGGCCAGCGGGCTGCCCCCGATGTCGCTCCCGCCGGTGTCCGCGTCGCTCTCGTAGCCGGCGCCCTTGCCCACGTCGACCAGCAGCGCCTCGGGGATGAGCACGACCGCGGTGGTGCCGCCGTACGGGGAGGGCTGGAGGGAGACGCGGACGCCCTGGCGGCGGGCGAGGCGGCTGATGACGAACAGGCCGAGCCGGTCGGTGTCGGAGAGCTCGAACTCGGGGGTCTCGGCGAGCCGGAGGTTCGCCTCCAGCTGCACGTCGGGGGCCATCCCGAGGCCCCGGTCGTGGATCTCCAGGGTGAAGCCGTTGGAGACGCGCTCGCCGACCACCTGGACCGCGGTGTGCGGCGGGGAGAAGACGGTGGCGTTCTCCAGGAGTTCGGCGACGAGGTGGGTGATGTCGGCGACGGCCGGGCCGCTCACGGCGAGCCGCGGCAGCCGGCGGACCTCGATGCGCTCGTAGTCCTCGACCTCGGCGACGGCCGCCCGTACGACGTCCATGAGCTGGATGGGCTTGCGCCACTGCCGGGAGGGGGCCGCGCCGGAGAGGATGACCAGGCCCTCGGCGTGCCGCCGCATGCGGGTGGTGAGGTGGTCGAGGCGGAAGAGGTCGGCGAGTTCGTCGGTGTCCTCGGTGCGCCGCTCCATGGTGTCGAGCAGCGTCAGCTGGCGGTGCAGCAGGACCTGGCTGCGGCGGGCGAGGTTGACGAACACCTCGGAGACGCCGCGGCGCATGTCGGCCTGTTTGACGGCGGCCTCGACGGCGGCGCGCTGGAGGGTGTTGAGGGCCTGGCCGACCTGGCCGAGCTCGTCCTGGCCGTATTCGAGGCGCGGCGCCTCGGTCTCGACGTCGACCTGTTCGCCGGCGGCGAGGCGGCGCATCACGCTGGGCAGCCGTACGCCCGAGACCTCGTGCGCCTCCTTGCGGACCCGACGCAGGTCGCGGATGAGGGAGCGGCCGATGCGGGTGGAGATGATGAGGGAGACGGCGAGCGCGATGAAGCCGAGGACGCCGGCCGCGCCCGCCTTGAGGAGGACGCCGTCGGCGACGGGCTTGACGCGGTCCTGGTAGCGGTCGGCGGCGTCGGCGCCCATCCGGCGGAGGTCGTCGAGGACGGGGCCCGTGGCGGCCTGCCAGCGCTGGGCGTTGACGGCCCCGTACGCCTTGGCGGGGCCGGCGGCGAGGACGGCCTCCTCGG
>NZ_JBHVHQ010001381.1:0-1369 GCF_042800135.1 Streptomyces sp. NPDC057654
GCCGCGGTGCGCTGTCTGTCGGGCGAGTGTCGGTTTCGTCTCGGGCCCTTCGGGCCCAGAGCGCCGGCGGCGGGAGGGAGGGGGGCGGGCTGATCTTGGTGCGCTGCCTGCGGCGGCGTTCGTGGCCGGGGTTCAGGCTGGCTCCGCTGCGCTGCGCCGCTGGCAGCTGCCGCGAAGTGGCCGTTGCCGGTTGCTCGGGTGCGGGTGCGGGTGCGGGTGGGTCTCGGACCCTGCGGGTCCACAGCGCATGCAGTGACGGGTGGGACGGTGGTGGGGGCCGCTGGGGGCTCCGCTGCGCTTCGCGGCTGGCTACCGGCAGGTAGGGTGTGATTACCGCCCGACAAAAGCGCCTTATCGGACGCGGAACTGGGCCGCAATCGCACCCTGTTGAAGGGTGAACCTGGCGTGTCGGGCATACCGGGCGCGGCGGCCGTCGGAGTGGAGTTTCCCCAGCCGAGGGCCCTTCTGGTACGGGCGGAAACCGCACCCCGAACGGCCAACCGCCCCCGGGCGCAGCGCGCCCCTTCACTTCGGCTGCCGTGGGCCGCAGGCCCGAAACGCCCCCGCACCCGACTACTGCTCATCAATGCGCGGTGTCGGGAGGGTTTTGCCCTTGCGGGGCCACGGCGCGAGCGGCGACGAGGCTGGGGCGGGTTCGCTGTCTGCCGCCGGGGTGTGGGCTGGTGCCGCGGGCGACTGGTGGGTGGGGCGGTATTCGGCGTGGGTGGGTGCGGGTTTCGTCTCGGACCCTCCGGGTCCAAGGCGCCAGCAGCGGGAGGGAAGGGGGCAGGGCTGGGGTCGGTGTGCTGCCTGCGGCCTGGCTCGTGGTCGGGGTTCAGGCTGGCTCCGCTGCGCTGCGCCGCTGGCTGCTGCCGCGAAGTGGCTGTTGCCGGTTGCTCGGGTGCGGGTTCGTCTCGGACCCTGCGGGTCCACAGCGCATGCAGTGACGGGTGGGACGGTGGTGGTGCCCGCAGGAGGCTCCGCTGCGCTTCGCAGCTGGCTACCGGCAGGTAGGGTGCGGTTACCGCCCGACAAAAGCACCTTATGGGACGCAGAACCGGGAGGTAACTGCACCCTGTTGAAGGGTGAACCTGGCGTGTCGGGCATATCGGGCGTGCTCGGCGTCGGAGTGGAGTTTCCCCAGCCGAGGGCCCCTCTTGTACGGGCGGAAACCGCACCCCGAACGGCCAGCGCCCCCGGGCGCAGCGCAGCGCGCCTTCCCCCTTCGGCTGCCGTGGGCCGCAGGCCCGAAACGCCCCCGCACCCGAGCAACCGGCAACAGCCACTTCGCGGCAGCAGCCAGCGGCGCAGCGCAGCGGAGCCAGCCTTGACCTCGGCCACCCGCCGAGCGGCAGGCAGTGCACCGGCC
>NZ_JBHVHQ010001382.1:0-1368 GCF_042800135.1 Streptomyces sp. NPDC057654
GCCGCCAGGGGCCCGCGACGGGGACGCGGCACGCCGTCGGGCAGCCGACCGAGGCCGAGCAGTGGTACCGGCAGGCCGCCGCACGCGGCCACCGCCGTGCGGCGCTGCACCTGGGCACGCTGCTGGAGGAGCGCGGCGAGAAGAAGGAAGCCGGCCGCTGGTATCTGACCGCCGCCAAGGACGGCGAGTCGCGCGCCGCGTGCGCCCTCGGGTTCCTGCTGCGCGACGTGGGCGACATCGAGAGCGCCGCCGTGTGGTGGCTGCGCGCCGCCCAGGAGGGCGACGGCAACGCCGCCAACGCGCTGGGCGCGCTGCACGCCGACCGGGGCGAGCCGCAGGCCGCCGAGCGCTGGTACCGCGCCGCCCTGGACGCCGGGGACGTCAACGGCGCGTACAACCTCGGCCTGCTGTGCACCGAGCAGAACCGCACCGAGCAGGCCGAGCAGTGGTACCGCCGCGCCGCCTACACCGGGCACCGCGAGGCCGCCAACGCGCTCGCCGTGCTGCTCCTCCAGCGCGGCGACTCCGCCGGGGCCGAGCCGTGGTTCTCCAAGGCGGCCGAGGCGGGCAGCGTGGACGCCGCGTTCAACCTCGGCATCCTGCACGCCGGGCGGGACGAGGACCGCGCGGCCTTCCAGTGGTACGGCCGGGCCGCCGCGGCAGGGCACACCGACGCCGCGCTCCAGGTCGCCATGGCCCTGCTGCGGGACGGCGAGGACGAGAGCGCCGAACGGTATCTGCGGGTCGCCGTGCGCGGCGGCGGCGCGGAGGCCGCCTTCCGGCTCGGCGCGCTGCTCGACCGCCCCTCGGACGACGACGGCACGGGCGGCCCGGAGCTCGCCGAGTGCGAGGAGTGGTACGACCGGGCGGCCCGGCAGGGCCACCGGCGCGCCCAGGTGCGGCTCGGCATGCTCGCCGCCCTGCGCGGCGACGTCGTACAGGCCGCGCACTGGTACCGCGAGGCCGCCGAGGCCGGCAGCCGCAACGGCGCCTTCAACCTCGGGCTGCTGCTGGCCCGCGAGGGCAGCGAGCCGGAGGCCGCGCTGTGGTGGACGCGCGCCGCCGAGGCCGGGCACGGCCGCGCCGCGCTGCGCCTCGCGCTGCTGATGGCCCGGCGCGGCGAACTGGCGGAGGGGCAGCGGTGGTGCACGCGGGCGGTCGAGCTGGGCCCGGCGGAGGTCGCGGAGCGGGCCGCGCGGCTGCGCGAGGCGCTCCAGCAGGAGCTGTCGGCGTGACCGTACGGGCGCACCAGGGCGCGCGCCTCGGAGCGTACGGGCCGCGCGCAGGAGCTCGTACGAACGGGTTTGCGCTGGTCGGGCGTGCCGGGTTAGAGTTTCTTCAACGGCGCGGGGTGGAGCAGCTCGGTAG
>NZ_JBHVHQ010001383.1:0-1367 GCF_042800135.1 Streptomyces sp. NPDC057654
GCCTCACGGTGACGGTCCGGCTGGGCGAGACTAGCGGCCGAGAATCCCGGCGGCGCGCGCCTCGGTCAGCCATTCCGGGAACTCGATCATGAGCTCCCGGTAGAGGTCCGCGTCCGACAGCGCCCGCGGGTCGGCCCCCGCGTGGAAGAACCCCGCGTTGTCCACCGCCCGCTTCTCCGGAACGGTCAGATCGTCCAGCTTCCGCAGAAAGTCGAACCCCTTCGCCTCGGGGTCGCCGAACCCCACGAACTGCCAGAAGATCGGCAGCCGGGCGGCGTCGCACAGGGCTTTCTCGGCGGCGGCTTTGCTGGTGGGCGCCCCGTCGGTCTGAAAGATGACAAGGGCGGGCTGGTGCTGCGCTCCGGACTTCTCGAAGTGCTCCACAACGGCGTTGATGGCCCAGTGGTAGTTGGTACGCCCCATGTGCCCGAGCCCGGAGTGCAACTCGGTGACGCGGTCGCGGTAGCTGTCGAGCGAGATCTCGGCGGTCCCGTCGACGTCGGTGGAGAAGAAGACGACGGACACGGCCGCGTCCCCATCACCCCCATCGTCCCCGTCAACCTCACCGAACTCCGCCGACAGCCCGAGCACCTGCTCGGCGAAGTGCTGGACAGTCCCGTCCTTGTAGTAGTTCCGCATGGACCCGGACCGGTCGAGCACGAGATAGACGGCGGCACGCTGCCCGGTGACCCCGCGCTTGGCGAGGGCGGCACGGGCGGCTTCACGGAGGGAGGAGAGGGGCCCTGAGAGGGGATCGGCGGCCGATGCGCCTTCGACGAGGGGTTCGGCGGCGGGTGCGGGCTGGGGCTGCGGGGCGGGCGCCGGGTCGGGGAGCGGCCGGGGCTCCGGGTCGGGCCCGGGCGGCTGGGGCTGCGGGTCCGGCTTGGGCATCGGGGTCGGGCCCGGCACCGGCGTCGGCTCGGGGTCCGGCTTGGGAACGTCCGGCCCGGGAGCCGGATCCGGAACCGGAGCCAACGGCCCGGGGTCGGGCACCCGCTCCCCGGTGGTCTGCGTGGGGAACGGCCTCTTCCCGCCAGTGCCTCCGGCGGGGTTCGGCTCATGCGAGGGCGCGGGAACGGTGGGCCCCCCGGCATCGGTCAGCACACTCCCCGCGGCTTCCCGAGTGCTGTCCTCCTCACCCCCCACGGCCACGGAACCGACATCGGCCGCGTCGGCGTGAGCCCCGAGCCCTTCGTTGGCGGTCGCTGCCCCGGCTTCGGCCACTTCCGCGTGAGCGGTCAACGAGCTTTCGGCGTCGGCTGCGTCCGCGCGTACGGTCAGGGTCTCTCCGACATCCGCCGTGTCTGCGGCGGGTGCGGCGGGTGCGGCGGAGCCGAGCTCGTCTGCTGTTTCGGTCGCCGCGACAG
>NZ_JBHVHQ010001384.1:0-1367 GCF_042800135.1 Streptomyces sp. NPDC057654
CCTCACCATCGGCTTCGCCCGCCGGGTCCCCTCGTACAAGCGCCTCACCCTCATGCTGCGCGACCCCGAGCGGCTGACCGAGCTGCTGCTGCACCCCGAACGGCCGATCCAGATCGTCGTCGCGGGCAAGGCCCACCCGGCGGACGACGGCGGCAAGCGGCTCGTACAGGAACTGGTGCGCTTCGCCGACGACCCGCGCGTACGGCACCGCATCGTCTTCCTGCCCGACTACGGCATGACGATGGCGCAGAAGCTGTACCCCGGCTGCGACATCTGGCTCAACAACCCGCTCCGCCCGCTGGAGGCGTGCGGCACCAGCGGAATGAAGGCGGCGCTCAACGGCTGCCTCAACCTGTCCGTCCTGGACGGCTGGTGGGACGAGTGGTACGAGCCGGATTTCGGCTGGTCCATCCCCACGGCGGACGGCGCGGCCGTCGACCACGACCGGCGCGACGATCTGGAGGCGGCGGCCATGTACGACCTGCTGGAGGAGCGGATCGCGCCGCGCTTCTACGAGCGGGGCGCGGGCGGGCTGCCGGAGCGGTGGATCGACATGGTCCGCCGGACGCTGGTCACCCTGGGCCCGAAGGTGCTCGCGGGACGGATGGTGCGGGAATATGTACAGCAGCTCTACACCCCCGCGGCCCGCGCCCACCGCTCCCTGGACCCGGCCGCCGCACGCGAACTCGCGGACTGGAAGGCGCGGGTGCGCGACGCGTGGGCGGGCGTGGCCGTCGACCATGTGGAGACATCGGCGGCGGCATCGCCTCCGCCGACGGCCGGCGGCGTCAACGGCACGGCCGAACTGGGCTCGACGCTCGCCCTGCGGGTCCGCGTCGCCCTCGGCGGCCTCGACCCGACCGACGTGGAGGTCCAGGCGGTCGCCGGCCGCGTCGACGAGTCCGACCGCATCACCGACCCCGCCACCGTCCCCCTCAAACCCACCGCCGGCCCCGACCTCGACGCCGGCTGGCTCTACGAGGGCCCCTTGACCCTGAACCGCACGGGCCCCTACGGCTACACGGTCCGCATCCTCCCCGCCCACCGGCTGCTGGCGAGCGGGGCGGAACTGGGGCTGGTGGCGGTGCCGACGGAGGTCAGGGGGGAGGCGGCGGGGGTGCTGATGAGGTGACGCTCTGCGGCTACGGGCGTACGGGCGTAGGGGCGTAGGGGCGGGCCGGCGCTTACGCGCGCGGGGGCCGTCCGTAGCGGCGGCGGTAGGCGGCGGTGCCCTGCCGCCGCTCGGCCCGGTTGTGCGGAACGAGGGCGGCGGCTTCCGCGGCGTGCGCCGCCTCCTGCGCCTCGTACGCGCGCACCCGGGGCTCGTAGTCGATCCGCGCCCCGACCTCGGCGGGGGTGACCCGCAC
>NZ_JBHVHQ010001385.1:0-1366 GCF_042800135.1 Streptomyces sp. NPDC057654
GGCCGCGGGGGCCTGGCCGAGAGAGGGGGCCGAGGCCGCCGGGGCCACCGGGGCCGCCGCCTCGCGCTGCTGCGCGGCCGCCGCCCGCCGCTCCTTGCGGGTGCCGCCGCCGCGCCGCTCGACGGCCCTGGTCACCATGAAGAGCACGGCCGAGAGCGCGAGCACGCCGAAGCCCACCCATACGCTCGGCTTGAACACCAGGTCCTTGACCCAGTCGATGACGCCCGTCATCACCAGTCCGATGGGCACCAGGGCGTAGGCGGCGATCCGCGCCGCGGCGAGGAAGCGCTTGCGGTACGCCGTCAGCAGGGCGATGCCCAGGCCCGCCGCGGACACCGCCGCACAAATGGTCGAGGTCAGCATCCGGTCCTCCTGCCGATGGGGTCTCCCGACCATCCTGCACCGGACGCCCCCCGGAGTGCCACGATCCGAGGCGGACGGGCGCATATCTCGGGGTGATCTAAGGGCAGGGCTCCTCCCCAGGTCCTGGTTCCCGGTGGGCCGCATCGGCTGGGAGACTGGCCCCATGAGCCACGCCACCCCCAGCAGCCCTGTCCGCCCCGTCTTGGATGTCTGGTGCGAGTTGCAGTGCCCCGACTGCCACCGGGCCCTCGACGACCTCCACGCGCTGCGCGCCCGCTACGGCGACCGGCTGGAGATCCGGCTGCGCCATTTCCCGCTGGAGAAGCACCAGCACGCCTACGAGGCCGCGCAGGCCGCCGAGGAGGCCGCCGGGCAGGGCCAGGACTGGCCGTACGTGGAGGCCGTGCTCGCCCGGACCGAGGAGCTCGGCGCCAAGGGACGGCCGGTCCTGCTGGCGGCGGCCGCGGAGCTCGGCCTGGACGCCGAGGAGCTCGACACCGCGCTCGTCGACGGCCGGCACCTGCTGATCGTCGACGCCGACCAGGCCGAGGGCAAGGCCATCGGTGTGACGGGCACCCCGACCTATGTGATCGGCGGCGAGCGGCTCGACGGCGGCAAGAGCCAGGAGGGGCTGCGGGAGCGGATCGAGGAGATCGCCGACCGCCTGCTCGCCGAGGGCGGCCAGGGCTGAGCCCTTCAAGGCCCCCCGACTACAGCAGCGGCTTGTAGAAACGGCTCTCGGTCGCCTCGTAGCCGAGCGACTCGTACAGCCGCAGCGCCGGGATGTTGTCCGCGAACACGCTGAGCCCGATCCGGTCCGTCCCGGCCGCCAGGCACTCGCGCTCGGCCACCAGCATCAGGGTGCGGCCGTGCCCACGGCCGCGGTGGGCGGGGACGACCTCGATGTCGCAGACGAAGCCGCCGGTCCCCTTCGGGCCGCGTGTCCGCACCCACAGGGCGCCGACATCCTCCCCGTCGTGGACCAGGAAGCGCAGCGCCGTGT
>NZ_JBHVHQ010001386.1:0-1364 GCF_042800135.1 Streptomyces sp. NPDC057654
GCGCAGGTCAGGCCGGTGGGCGGTCGCCGCGGGAGATCACGGACTCCAGCCCGTCGAGCAGCCACTCCAGGACCTGGTCGAACGGCTGCGGTCCGGGGGCGTGCCGCTCGGGGTCGTTGACCCAGCGGGTGAAGTGGGGGTGCCGGCCCGCGGCGGCGATCCGTTCGAGGTAGGGCGCGGCGGCCTGCCCCAGCTCCTCGTCGGTGCTCAGCCCGACGCGGGCCCGCATGGTCCGCTCTTCGAGGAGGGCGAGCCCCGAGCCGAACACCTGGCCGAGCACCGTGTCGACGCACCGCATGCGGGTGGCCGCGTCGAGCCCGAGGGGGTCCAGTTCGGTGAGGGCGGACTCGTACAGATCGAGGGCGTTCGGGCCCAGCGGGGGGCGGCTGAAGGCCAGGCGCGCGAACCACGGGTGGCGCTGCACGGCGTCCCAGCCCGTACGGCCCAAGGCGCGCAGCGCGGGGCGCCAGCCCTCGCCGCGCGCGACGCCGAACTGCCCGTAGACCTGATCGGACATCAGGTCCAGCAGGCCGTCCTTGCTGCCGACGTAGCGGTACAGGGCCATGGGGCTGCGCACGCCCAGCCCGGCCGCCAGCGCCCGCATGGTGAATTCGCCGCTCGCCTCCCGGTCGGCCATGTCCATCGCGGCGGCGACGATGCGCTCGCGGCTGAGCTGTTCGGTGCGGCGGGGCGGCGCGGGCTGGTCGAACCACACCAGGCCGCTGGGCGCGGGGCGGCGGTCTGCGGAAGTCATGGTGGTCGGACCCTAGCTGGTGTACGCTGTCCACCATGAGTGGACAACGTACACCGAAGGGTCGCGCACACCGCCCCGACGTGCTGGAAACCGATGTTCTGATCACCGGCGGCGGACTCGTCGGACTGACCGCCGCCCTGGTGCTCCGCCACCACGGCGTGACCGTCACGGTGGTGGAGAAGCGCTCGACGACCTCGCCCCAGCCCAAGGCCCGCCGCTTCCACATGCGCAGCATGGAGATCTACCGCGAGCTCGGCCTCGCCGCCCTGGTCCACGACGCCGCCCGCGACCTCGCCGGGCACGACCACATGGCGAGGGGCCGGACGCTCGCCGAGGCCGAGCGGCTCCCGCTGTGGCAGCCCGCGGCGGCCGGCGCCCCCGCCATCGACGTCAGCCCCGAACTGCCCGCCCTGATCGCCCAGGACATACTCGAACCGGTCCTGCGCGCCGCCGCCGTCGACGCGGGCGCCACCGTGCGGTTCGATACCGAACTCCTCGGCTTCGACCAGGACGAGGACCGGGTGCGCGCCGCACTCCTCGACCGTACGGACGGCAGCCGCCACCACGTGGAGGCCCGCTATCTGGTGGCCGCGGACGGGGCACGGAGCCC
>NZ_JBHVHQ010001387.1:0-1361 GCF_042800135.1 Streptomyces sp. NPDC057654
GAGGTCCACCAGGTCCGCGATCGAGTCCACGACGCGCGTCGGCCGGTACGGGTAGCGGTCGATGTCGTCCTTGCCGGTCAGCCCGGTGAGCACGAGGAACGTCTCCATCCCCGCCTCCAGCCCCGCCAGCACGTCCGTGTCCATCCGGTCGCCGATCATCGCGCTGGTCTCGGAATGGGCGCCGATGGTGTTGAGCCCGGTCCGCATCATCAGGGGATTCGGCTTGCCGACGAAGTACGGCTCCTTGCCCGTCGCCTTGGTGATCAGCGCGGCCACCGAACCCGTCGCGGGCAGCGCGCCCTCGGGGGAAGGCCCGGTGTTGTCGGGGTTGGTCGCGATGAAGCGGGCCCCGTTGTTGATGAGCCGGATCGCCTTGGTCAGCGCCTCGAAGGAATAGGTGCGGGTCTCACCCAGGATGACGAAATCGGGGTCGGCGTCGCTCAGTACATAACCGGCGTCGTGCAGCGCGGTGGTCAGTCCCGCCTCGCCGATCACATAGGCCGTGCCGCCGGGGTGCTGGTTGTCCAGGAAATTGGCGGTGGCCAGCGCCGAGGTCCAGATGTTCTCGACCGGCACGTCCAGCCCGATCCGGTTCAGCCGCGCGTGCAGGTCACGGGCCGTGTAGATCGAATTGTTGGTGAGCACGAGAAACGGCCTGCCGGAGTCGCGCAGCTTCTTGATGAAGGCATCGGCCCCGGGCACCGGAACGCCCTCGTGCATCAGCACGCCGTCCATATCGGTCAGCCACGATTCAATGGGCTTGCGCTCTGTCATGGGTGAGAACTCCTGCCGTCCGCGGAATCATGGGACGGCCATCCTATTCATGCGCGCCAACGCGGTGACTTCGCTGTGCTTTCTCCCCTTATATGGGCGCTCTGCGCCGCCCTCGGGCCTTCCCGAAAAGCCGTTTCGTCACCTGATGGAGTAATGCGGACACGGAGCGGATGCGCGCGGCGGCCCCAGGGTGAAGCGTCGAACGCACCAGGAGGTACGCCATGGGTTCTGTCCGCGGCACTGTCCGCCTCTCGCTCTGCGGCGCGTTCGCCGTCGCCGCCCTCGTCGTCGCCCCCCTCTGCGCCCAAGCCGACGAACTCGCCGATCCGTACGCGACGGCCGAGGAGACGCCCGGCGCCGTGCGGATCGAGCCGCTCACCGGCGCTGCCGGCGGCGAGATCGCGCTGCGGGTCTCCGGCTGCCGGGCCGACAAGGCGGTCGCCAAGTCGGAGGCGTTCGTCGCCGACGTGAAGCTGGCGAAGGACTCCGACGGGCTCTTCGGCCAGGCCGTCATCCGCTCCACGGTGAGCGTCGGCGAGTACGCCGTCACCGTCGCCTGCGCGGGCGAGGAGGAGACGGTCCAGGGG
>NZ_JBHVHQ010001388.1:0-1360 GCF_042800135.1 Streptomyces sp. NPDC057654
GGATTAAACGCGGCGCGCGGCCGATGCGGTGCCGGGACGGGCTCAGTCGTTGCCGTTCGGCGTCGTCTTGGCGATCTGCATCAGGAACTCGGCATTCGACTTCGTCTGCTTCATCTTGTCCAGAAGCAGCTCGATGGCCTGCTGCGAGTCGAGCGCGTGCAGCACCCGGCGGAGCTTCCAGACGATCGCGAGCTCCTCCGAGTTGAGCAGGATCTCCTCCTTGCGGGTGCTGGACGCGTCCACGTCCACCGCCGGGAAGATGCGCTTGTCGGAGAGCTTCCGGTCGAGCTTGAGCTCCATGTTGCCGGTGCCCTTGAACTCCTCGAAGATCACCTCGTCCATCCGCGAGCCGGTGTCGACCAGCGCGGTGGCCAGGATGGTCAGCGAGCCGCCGTCCTCGATGTTGCGCGCGGCGCCGAAGAACTTCTTCGGCGGGTAGAGCGCGGTCGAGTCGACACCGCCGGAGAGGATGCGTCCGGAGGCGGGCGCGGCGAGGTTGTACGCGCGTCCCAGGCGGGTGATGGAGTCCAGCAGGACGACCACGTCGTGGCCGAGCTCGACGAGGCGCTTGGCGCGCTCGATGGCCAGCTCGGCGACGGTGGTGTGGTCCTCGGCCGGGCGGTCGAAGGTCGAGGAGATGACCTCGCCCTTGACCGACCGCTGCATGTCGGTGACCTCTTCCGGACGCTCGTCGACCAGGACGACCATCAGGTGGCACTCGGGGCTGTTGACCGTGATGGCGTTGGCGATCGCCTGGAGGATCATGGTCTTGCCGGTCTTCGGCGGGGCCACGATGAGCCCGCGCTGGCCCTTGCCGATCGGCGCGACCAGGTCGATGATCCGGGTCGTCAGCACGCCCGGGTCGGTCTCCAGGCGCAGCCGGTCCTGCGGGTAGAGCGGGGTGAGCTTGCCGAACTCCGGCCGCCCGCGCCCGGATTCGGCCGCCATGCCGTTGGCCGAGTCGAGGCGCACGAGCGCGTTGAACTTCTCGCGGCGCTCGCCGTCCTTGGGCTGCCGCACGGCGCCGGTGATGTGGTCGCCCTTGCGCAGGCCGTTCTTGCGGACCTGGGCGAGGGAGACGTACACGTCGTTGGGGCCGGGCAGGTAGCCGGACGTCCGGATGAACGCGTAGTTGTCGAGGATGTCGAGGATGCCCGCGACGGGGATCAGCACATCGTCGTCGCTGACCTGCGGCTCGTTGCCGAAGTCGTCGCGGCCCCGGCGCCCGCGGCGGTCGCGGTAACGCCCGCGCCGGCCGCGGCGGCCGCCCTCGAAATCATCGTCGTCCTGCTGGCCGCCGCCACCGCGGTTGTCGCGGTTGTCGCGCTGCTGCCGGTTGCCGCCCTGCTGGCCGCCACCG
>NZ_JBHVHQ010001389.1:0-1359 GCF_042800135.1 Streptomyces sp. NPDC057654
CTGTGTCCGCGTCGTTTGTAGTGGCTGATGCGGGCTTGGTGCTGGCGTCTGCGGCGCCAGGTTGACCAGTTGAGGATGTGGTCGACGGGTGGGGGCCGACGGTCGGTGAGGCGGGTGATCAGGCGTCTGATTTCGGCGAGGCTGAGGTGGATGAGCTGGGAGGATCCGTTTCTGCTTTATCGGTGTCGAGTTGGCGGGCGCGCAGGACGGTCAGGCAGGCGTGTGCGGCCATGGCCAACGTCATGTGGCGGTGCCAGCCCGGGTAGCGGCGGACCTGGTAGTCGTCCAGCCCGCACTCCTGCTTCGCGGTCTGGAAACATTCCTCCACCGCCCAGCGGCTGCCCGCGATGCGGATCAGCCCGTCCAGTGTGGTGCCGGCCGGGCAGTAGGCGATGTAGTAGGAGATTTCCTCGGGCCTGCTGACGCTGCGGCGGGCGAGAACCCAGTGCCGACGGTCCTTGCGGTGCCAGGGCCTGACCTCGACGCGGGCCCAGTCGTAGATCCGTCGGCCGTGGGCCCCCTCGCCGCAGGACCGGCGTTTCCACTTCTGCCGCGGCAGGCCGGGGAACAGGGCGTGGACGGGGTGGTCGAGGGCCCTGCGGGTGACGACCGTGTCGTGCCGGGTGGTGGCCATGACGTGGAAGACATCGGCCTGCTCCAGTTCGAAGCGCCAGCCCTTACTGAAGCCGTAGGCGGCATCCGCGGTCACCCACCCGAACGGGATCTTCTCGGCGATGGCCCGGCGGACCATCGCCTTGGCCATGGCCACTTTCGTCTCGAAGGCGACCTCGTCCCCGATGCCGGCCCGCCGGCACCGTTCCCGGTCATCCGTCCAGGAAGTGGGCAGATACAGCCTTCGGTCGATCAGCGTCCGCCCGAGCGGAGCCGCATAGGCAAGGAAGACGCCGATCTGGCAGTTCTCCGTCCGCCCGGCCGTGCCGGAGTACTGCCGCTGCACCCCCGCCAAGCGTGTGCCCTTCTTCAGGAAACCGGTGTCATCGACGATGAGCACCGCGTCCCGGTCACCGAGGTTGTCGATCACGTACCGCCGTATGTCGTCGAGAACCTCATCGGCGTCCCACCCGATCCGGTTCAGCATCCGGTGAAGGCGGTCCGGGCCCGCATGACCGGCCTCCTCCGCCAGGGTCCAGCCGTTCTTGCGCTGCAACGGAGCAATCAGGCCCCGCATATACGCCAGCGCCGACTCCCTCGGCTCCGACCGGTTGAACCGGTGCACGAACCGCTCGTGCACAGCCTCCAGTTCCCGCGCCCACAACCTGACATCAGCAAGGTCCCCACCCATAACCCACCAACGACCAACCTGACCACCAGTCACGGCAAAGACC
This sequence comes from Streptomyces sp. NPDC057654, assembly GCF_042800135.1. NCBI lineage: Bacteria > Bacillati > Actinomycetota > Actinomycetes > Kitasatosporales > Streptomycetaceae > Streptomyces > Streptomyces sp. NPDC057654. Next base: position 1,347 of record NZ_JBHVHQ010001389.1, read on the forward strand.
GTTGCAGTACTAG
>NZ_JBHVHQ010001390.1:0-1356 GCF_042800135.1 Streptomyces sp. NPDC057654
CTGCTGAATCGGTAAAGGCGTTCTCTACTGGGTGACCGCAAAGCGGGTGTGCCCGTCGATGCGGATCGGGGACGTTGGGGATCAGTAGCAATGGAGAAGCGTGTGATGACGTACGGCAAGCGCCGTAAGGGCCTCGTGGCCGCCGCCGCGGTGCTCGGCGGCGTACTGACCCTCGCCGCTTGTGGCGGGGGAGACGACAAGGGCGGTGACGCGGGTCACGGCAAGTCGCAGAGCAAGGTCGACGAGGCCGCGGCCAAGGACGCCTCCAAGGCGAAGATCAAGATCGCGTCGAAGAACGGCTCCTCCAACGCGAGCATCAACGAGGGCGGCAAGGTCACCGTCTCCGAGGGCAAGCTGACCAAGGTCACCATGACCACGGAGAAGGGCACCCCGGTCGAGGGGTCCATATCCTCCGACGGCTCCTCCTGGGCGCCGAAGAAGGCCCTGGAGCGGCAGACCCCGTACAAGATCGCCGCCGAGGCCCAGGACTCCGACGGCCGCAAGGCCACCGAGAACTCGTCCTTCACGACGGTCGCCCCGGCCAACAGCTTCATCGGCACGTACACCCCTGACGAGGGCTCCACCGTCGGCGTCGGCATGCCCGTGTCGATCAACTTCGACAAGCCGATCAAGGACAAGAAGGCCGTCCAGTCGCACATCACGGTCAACTCCAGCAGCGGCCAGAAGGTCGTCGGCCACTGGTTCGGCACCCAGCGCCTCGACTTCCGCCCGCAGGAGTACTGGAAGGCCGGCTCGACCGTCACCATGAAGATGGACCTCGACAAGGTCGAGTCCGCGCCGGGCGTCCAGGGCGTCCAGCAGAAGACGGTCTCCTTCAAGATCGGCCGCTCGCAGGTCTCCACGGTCGACGCGCGGTCCCACCAGATGACGGTGGTCCGGGACGGCAAGACCATCAAGACCATCCCGATCTCGGCGGGCTCGCCCGACCACACCACGTACAACGGCCAGATGGTGATCTCCGAGAAGTTCAAGGAGACCCGGATGAACGGCGACACGGTCGGCTTCGGCGGTGAGTACGACATCAAGGACGTGCCGCACGCGATGCGCCTGTCCAACTCGGGCACGTTCATCCACGGCAACTACTGGGGCCACGGCATCTTCGGCTCGGCCAACACCAGCCACGGCTGCGTCGGCCTCCAGGACGCCCAGGGCGGCAACGACTCCTCGACCCCCGGTTCGTGGTTCTTCTCGAACTCCATCGTCGGCGACGTCGTGACGGTCAAGGGCTCCGACGACAAGCTCGTCCAGCCCGACAACGGTCTCAACGGCTGGAACATGGGCTGGGACGCCTGGGTGGCGGGCAGCGCGACGGGCGCCTGATCCCTCCCGCTGGTC
>NZ_JBHVHQ010001391.1:0-1353 GCF_042800135.1 Streptomyces sp. NPDC057654
GTCTTCGGCCTGCCCGACCTCTATACGGACGCCGAGGGCGGCAGCCTGGCCGGGCACTGGGACCTGATGTCGGAGGACTGGGGGCCGGGCAACGACGTCATGGCCTGGCACAAGTGGAAGCTGGGGTGGCTCACCGCGCGGCAGGTCCGCTGCGTCGCCGGGCCCGGTACGCGCACCGAGCGCATCGCCCCGCTGAACGCGCCCGGCGGCGGGGCGCGGCTGGTGTTCGTCCCCGTGACGCGGCACAGCGGGTACGCGGTGGAGGTCCGCCGCCGCGAGGGCAACGACGAGTCGGTGTGCCGGTCCGGCGTGCTCGTCTCCTGGGTGGACACCTCGGTGGACACCGGGGGCGGGCCGGTGACGGTTGTGGACTCCACGCCGCACAGCGGCGGTTGCAGCCATTCGTCCAATGTCGACGCGGAGCTGTCGGACGCGGCGTTCGCGCCGGGCCAGGCGTTCACCGACCGGCGCCGCGGGGTCCGGATCGAGGTCCTGGAGGGGGGCGGCAACGGGAGCGGCAACGGAAGCGGGGACTACCGGGTGCGGGTCACCCGCCGCTGACGCCACAGGTCCGAGGGACTTTCGCCCCTTTTACCCCTCACCCCAGCGGGCAGGGGTGCCGAAGACGGAGTGATCGAATCCGAACCGACTGAACTGGAGACGCGGATGAGCACCTTGCCGGTGATCGCGGCGGCGGACGGATCCCCCGACAGCGACCGGGCCCTGCGCTGGGCCGCGGGCGAGGCCGGGCGGCGCGGAGTGCCGCTGGACGTCGTGCACATCTGGCCGTACGTCACCAAGATGCAGCCCGTGACGCCGGACGCCGTCGTTCCGGTCGGCGTGCCGGAGGAGGGCGAGGACCCGGTGCTCAACGCGGCCCGGGAGCTCGTCGCCTCGCTCCCCGACGGCCCGACCGAGCTGCGGCTGCGCACCATCGGCGGCGACCCCGGCCACGACCTGCCGGAGCTGGGCGCGGAGGCCGCGCTGCTGGTGCTCGGCTCGCGCGGGCGCGGCGGGTTCGCCAGTCTGCTGCTCGGCTCCAACGGCCTGGCCTGCGCGGCGCGCGCCGCGAGCCCGGTGGTGGTCGTGCCGCGGCCGGGCGAGGACGAAGCTTCCGGCGGAGGCGCGTACGGGCGCGTGACGCTCGGGCTCGCGCCCTCCCCCGAGGCAAACGCGGCGACCGGCTACGCCTTCGAGGCGGCGGCCCGGTCGGGCTCGAAGCTCCAGGTGGTCTCGGGTTATCCGGAGCCGGTGACGCTGGCGAGCGCGTACGAGTTCGTGCTGCCGTACGAGCGGGAGACGGCGGAGTTCGCGGCGTCGCTGAAGCACGAGGTGAGCGTGCACCTCGCCCTC
>NZ_JBHVHQ010001392.1:0-1346 GCF_042800135.1 Streptomyces sp. NPDC057654
GTGGACGGCGAGCCAGACGAAGGCGAAGTTGAGGAACTCCACATACGGCACGCCGGCGGCGAAGCGCAGCACGTCGACGGCGGCGGCCGCGGCGACCAGCGCGCCGAACGCGCCCCAGCCGTAGCGTTCGTGGAGCCGCAGCAGCGGCGGGGTGAAGGCGACCATCGCCAGGTAGATGCCGATGAACCAGAGCGGCTGCGCGACGAGCCGCGCGGCGACGCCGGTCAGCGAGCCGTCCGCGCCGAGGAGTTGGACGCTCAGCGCGCCCGCTCCCCAGACGCCGATGAAGACCATGGTGGGGCGCAGCAGCCGCTGGAGCCGGGCGCGCAGGAAGGCGGCGTAGAGGGAGTCGCCGGGTGCGCTGCGGCGGGCCAGGGACCGGTAGGACAGGGCGTGCGAGAAACCGCCGACGAAGAAGAAGACGGGCATGATCTGGAGGAGCCAGGTCAGCGGCTGGAGCGCCGGTTCGACGGCGAGGAGGTTGCCCACGCGCGCGTCGCCGCCTCCGTCGACGGTCACGGCGGCCATCAGCCAGTGGCCGAGGACGACCGTGCCGAGCGAGGCGACGCGGAGCAGGTCGATGTAGCGGTCGCGGCCGCTGGGCGTGGCCTCGGCGAGTGCGTGTACGCCCGTACGTCCGCCCGTACGTTCCGTTTCCCGTGCCGGTCGTCGTGGTCTCATACGGGCACGATCGCTCTGCGGGCGGCCCGTACGGCACGGTGCCGGTACTCAATTCCCCCAGCGGGAGGGTGAGTACCGGTACTCAGTGCGCGCCGCGCGTCACCCGGTGGGCAGCACGGTGGCGCCCGGCGCCGGGCCGGTGGCGATGCGGGCCGTGCGGCAGGTGCCGGAGGCCAGGAGGGCGTCGGCGACGGTACGGGCGGCGGCCGCGTCCTCGGTGAGGAACGCGGTGGTCGGCCCGGAGCCGGAGACCAGCGCGGCCAGCGCCCCGGCGGCCGTGCCCGCCGCGAGGGTGTCGGCGAGGGAGGGGCGCAGGGAGACGGCGGCGGGCTGGAGGTCGTTGCTCAACGCGGCGGCGAGGGCGGCGGGGTCGCCGTCGGCGAGGGCCGCGAGGAGGGCGGGCGACGGGTCGGGGTCGGCGGGGAGGTCCGCCGTGGTCGCGCCCGTACCGGACGCCTCGCGGAGCCGGTCGCACTCGCCGTAGACGGCCGGGGTGGACAGGCCGCCGTCGGCGACCGCGAACACCCAGTGGAAGACGCCGCCGACGTCGAGGGGGGTGAGGAGCTCGCCCCTCCCCCGGCCGAGCGCCGCGCCGCCGAGCAGACTGAACGGCACGTCGCTGCCCAACTCGGCGCAGATGTCGAGGAGTTCGGCCTGTCCGGCGC
>NZ_JBHVHQ010001393.1:0-1344 GCF_042800135.1 Streptomyces sp. NPDC057654
CTCCACGAGGGCTCGACGGCCGGGCCGCCGCGCAGAGCCGCCCTCGCGGCGCTCACCGACGCCTGGCTGGGAGCGCTCCTCGGCCGGGCCCCGTCCGCCGCGCTCGTCGCCGTCGGCGGCTACGGGCGCGGCGAACTCTCTCCGCGCAGCGACCTCGACGTCCTGCTGCTGCACGACGGTTCGGCGGACGCGCGGGAGATCGCGGCCCTCGCCGACCGCGTCTGGTACCCGGTGTGGGACATGGGCCTCGCGCTCGACCACTCCGTGCGCACCCCGGCCGAGGCCCGCACGGCGGCGGCCCGCGACCTCAAGGTGCACCTCGGGCTGCTCGACGCCCGGCACATCGCGGGCGACGCGCACCTGACCGCCGCCCTGCGCTCCACCGCCTACGCCGACTGGCGCGCCCAGGCCCCCGGCCGGCTGCCGGAGCTCGCCGAACTGTGCGCGGAACGGGCCCGCCGCCACGGCGAGTTGCGGTTCCTGCTGGAGCCCGACCTCAAGGAGGCGCGCGGCGGGCTGCGGGACGCGACCGCGCTGCGGGCCGTCGCCGCGTCCTGGATCGCGGACGCGCCGCGCGAGGGGCTGGAGGAGGCCCGTACGCGGCTGCTGGACACGCGCGACGCGCTGCACCTCGCCACGGGCCGGGCGACGGACCGGCTCGCGCTCCAGGAACAGCGGCAAGTGGCCGCGGACCTCGGCATACTGGACGCGGACACGCTGCTGCGGCGGGTGTACGAGTCCGCGCGCGCCGTCTCGTACGCGAGCGACGTGACCTGGCGCGAGGTGGAACGCGTGCTGCGGGCCCGCTCCGCGCGGCCCCGGCTGCGGGGGCTGCTGGGCGGCCGGGGAACTGCGGAGGGCGAGCGCAGCCCGCTCGCCGAGGGCGTCGTCGAGCAGGAGGGCGAGGTCGTGCTCGCCCGCACCGCGCGGCCCGACCGGGACCCGGTGCTGCCGCTGCGGGCCGCCGCCGCTGCCGCGCAGTCCGGGCTGCCGCTGTCGCCGCACGCCGTCCGCCGGTTCGGCGCGCCCACCGCGGCGCCGATGCCCGTGCCGTGGCCGGCCGAGGCCCGTGAGGCGCTCGTCATGCTGCTCGGCGCGGGGGAGCCGACCGTCGCGGTCTGGGAGGCGCTCGAAGCGGAGGGCGTCGTCTCCCGGCTGCTGCCGGACTGGGAACGGGTCCGCTGCCGCCCGCAGCGCAATCCCGTGCACCGCTGGACCGTCGACCGTCACCTGATCGAGACGGCCGTACGGGCCGCCGCGCTGACCCGCCGCGTCGGCCGCCCCGACCTGCTGCTGGTCGCCGCGCTGCTGCACGACATCGGCAAGGGGTGGCCCGGCGACCAC
>NZ_JBHVHQ010001394.1:0-1341 GCF_042800135.1 Streptomyces sp. NPDC057654
GCGACGAAGATGGCCGAGGCGCTCGCCCGGGCGGCCCGGCCCGTCGCCCGCAAGCTGCACCGTGCCACCCGCGGCGCCGCCCGCCGCGTGCAGCGCGGTGCGGTGATGGCCGCGAAAGCGGCCCGCATAGCCGCCCGTACCGCGCGGCGCATCGGCGGGCCGCTGGTGCGCAAGCTGCGGACTCTGGCGCGGCTGGCCGGGCGGTGGGTGCGTGCCTCCCGCGCCGGACACGCCACCATCATGGGCTGGCGGCTCCTGCGCAAGTGGGCCCGCAACCGCGCCCGCCGCGCCATCCGCGCCGCCGGGGCGGGGGTGCTCGCGGTGGCCGCCGGCGGCCTGGCCGCCGTGCCGGGGCTGGTTCTGGCGCTGCCCGCCGCGCTGCTCGGAGCCCTCCTGCGGCGTTCGCGGCTGGCGCGGCCGGGGCCGGTGTGGGGGCTGAGGTTCCTGCGCTGGGGTCCGGTCATCGCCTGGCGGGTGTGGCGCCGCTGGATGGTGCGCCTGCGCGTCGCCGTCGCCTTCCCTTCTCCCGGCCGCCCCCTGTCCGCATCGTCCGCCGCCTCCACGGGCGGCTGGGGAGACATCATGAGCCACTTCGTCCGCGAGACCGAGACCGTACGCACCGCCTACGCCGCCTACGACCCGCCCTCCATGCTCTCGGTCGGCGCCGAGTACGAGGGCCTGCCCGAAGGCATCTACTCCGTCGCCGAAGCGATCCGACAACTCGCGGTGAACACCGCCGACCGCTACCCCGCCGACCAGCGCCTCGCCGACACCGTCGCCGCCGTCTACGCCCTGGTCCGCCAGGCCGGGGACGCCGCCGCCGACCTCTATCCCACCTTCGCCAAGCACCACGAATGGGACCTCGCCCGGCACGAGACGCCGCGCGTGCGCGAGCACATGTGGAACATCTTGGAGCGCCGCCTGGATGGCACCTATGACCGGCGGCTTTCGCTGTTCCGGTCCTCGTGCGAGGACATCGCCCACACCTACGCCCGCAACGAACTCACCGCAATGATGGGCCCCTACGCGGTCGCCGCCGAATACGAGGGCATCCCTATCGGGCTGGAGAACGTCGCCGCCGCCATCGACTTCCTCGCCGTCAAGAGCGCCGAAGCCTACCCGGTGGAAAAGCCCGTCGCGGAAGCCGTCGCCGACATCCACCACCTGCTGCAACGCGCCATCTCCGCCTCGTGCGACCTCTTCCCGGCCTTCCGCCGCCTGCACGCCCGCGACATCCAGCGCCACGAAGCCCCCCGCAACGGCGTGATGGCCGAAGCCATGTGGGACCACTGACCACCCCCTTCCCCCGTTTGCAGCGTGCGGCCCGGCACCAGGTGGTGC
>NZ_JBHVHQ010001395.1:0-1341 GCF_042800135.1 Streptomyces sp. NPDC057654
GAGTCGCGCCCACCGTCCCGTAAGAAGTGTCAGGAAGCCAGCCGGTTCTCGATCAGCTTCGTCCACTTCTCCTTCTGCTCCGGGTTCTTGAGGTCCGCCTCCCAGTCGCCGACGCTCATGCGCAGGCTGTCCGGCCCCATGTTGAGCTGCTTGAGCAGTTCCCGCGCCGTCGTGCGCACCTCGTTGTCGCTGCCGAGGGCCAGGTCGTACAGCTCGCCCGCCATCCGCTGCCGCTTGCCCGGCCCGACGGACTTCCAGAAGGCGAGGGCCTTGCCCATGGCCTGCATGGGGGTCAGCTGGGTGGCGGCCTCCACGGCTGCCGGGTCCGCGCCCGCCGCGGCCTCGGCGTCCGCCGCGTGCTCGGCGCCCTCGGCCTGGGCGTTCTCGCCCGTCGTCGCGGCCTCGGCCTGCTTCGCCTGCTCCGCCATGATGATCTTGTAGCGCTTGCGGACCGACTTCCACGCCTTGTAGAGCGCGAGCCCGCCGAGCAGCAGGGCCGCGGCCCCGGCCAGCCCCCAGCCGACGGGCGAGGAGACGGCGATGGCACCCGCGGCGACCGCGACGGCCGCGGCCCCGCTCGCGACCTTGACGACGTTGCCGGTGGCCGAGACGCCCTTCTTCACGCGGCGGCGGCCGCGCTTCTTGACGGCGTACGCGCCGACCTCCGCGATCCGTTCCGCCGACGCCTCGTAGGCGGGGCCCTTCTCCGCCGCCTCCGCCTCCAACTGCTCGATCTGCGCGGTCAGCCCGGCGATCTCCGCCTCCAGGCGGCGCATGGCCGCGGCGTTCTCCGGAGCGCCGTCCGGCCGGGCCGACGAGGTCGGGCGGGACTGCCGCTCGGTCAGTTCGGCGCGGGGCGCCGCCATGGCCGCGCGAGCGGCGGCGATGTCCCTGCGCAGCAGCTTGCTCTCGATCGTGTCCTCGAACTTGGCGGGCGGCGCGTTCACCCCTTCGAGGTTCCGCTTCATGCGGTGGGTGCGCACCACGGAGCGGACGTCCCGCACGACCTTGCTGATGTAGACGACGATCGTCAGGGCGCCGATGGTCTCGCCGACCGCCGCGGGAGCCACCTCCCCGGCGACCTTCATGCCGGTCCTGGCCAGCGTGAGGCCGTCGCTGACGTTGTAGGCGACGCCCTGGGCGGCGTCGGCGCCCTTGGAGTTCCGGTCGCGGCGCAGGGAGCGCCAGTCGACGCCCTTCTTCTCCTTGAGTTCGTTCAGCCCGCCCTGCGCCTTCAGCGCCCCGCTCGCGTCGTTGGCCGTGCCCAGCGAGTCCACCACCCCGTCCGCGACGTTGGCGGCGAGCACGGAATCGGTCACCCGCATGGCCTCCGCCGTGTCC
>NZ_JBHVHQ010001396.1:0-1328 GCF_042800135.1 Streptomyces sp. NPDC057654
TTCCGGGGGCGGGGGCCGCGACCGCCCCCGCGGCCCCGGCGGCGGCGAGCAGAGTTCTTCTCGACAGGTCCATGCCCAGGCACGCTAACGCCATCGGGGCCCAGGCGGAACGATCGCGCCCGCCCCGCGCCGCGCCCCTTCCGGTTACCCGCGCCACCCCCTTCCGCTTCCACATACCGACTGGTTAGTCTGCCGGGGCAGCCGAGCCGTCGAGTCGAGGGAGACGCGAACGTGGAGACCGTGCGGGACACGGCAGTAGTGGTGACCGGAGCGGGCGGCGGCATCGGCGCGGCCCTGGCCCGCAGATTCGCCGCGGAGGGCGCCCGCGTCGTGGTCAACGACCTCGACGCCGCCAAGGCCGCCGCCGTCGCCGAGGAGATCGGCGCGAGGGCTGTGCCCGGCGACGCCTCCGGCATCGTCGGCGCGGCGCGCGAGGCCCTCGGCGGACGCGTCGACGTCTTCTGCGCCAACGCCGGGGTAGCCCCCGCCGGCGGCCCCGAGGCGAGCGAGGAGATCTGGGCCGGCGCCTGGGACGTCAACGTGATGGCGCACGTACGGGCCGCGCGCGACCTGCTCCCCGAGTGGCTGGAGCGCGGCAGCGGCCGGTTCGTCTCCACCGTCTCCGCCGCCGGGCTGCTCACCATGGTCGGCTCGGCCCCGTACAGCGTCTCCAAGCACGCGGCCCTCGCCTTCGCCGAGTGGCTTTCGGCCACCTACCGGCACCGCGGCGTCGACGTCCACGCGATCTGCCCGCAGGGCGTGCGTACGGACATGCTCGGCGTGACCGGGGCCGCCGGGGACCTCGTGCTGCGCCCCACCGCCATCGAGCCCGTACAGGTCGCGGACGAGCTCTTCGCGGCCATGGCGGCCGGCCGGTTCCTGGTCCTGCCGCACCCCGAGGTCGCCGACTACTACACGGCGCGCGCCTCGGACCCCGACCGCTGGCTGAGCGGCATCAACCACCTCCAGCAGAAGCTCGAACGGATAGAGCAGGCCGCCCCGGAGGGTGCGGCGACGCACGCCGCAGCCGGAACCGCCGAGTAGTCGCGCGCAGAAGGGCCGAACCCATGACCACGTACCAGGACAAGCCCTGGCTCGCCCACCTCGACGCCGTGCAGCGCGGCCCCGTCACCCCGGCGCCGAGCGTCCTGCACGCCTTCGAGGACGCGGTCCGCCGCGCCCCCGACCACACCGCGCTCGCCTACTTCGACGGCCGGCTGACCTACACGGAGACCGACCGGCTCTCCGACGCGACAGCGGCCCACCTCGTGGAGCGCGGCTTCCGGCGCGGGGACCGCGCCGTGATCACGCTCCAGAACACCCCGCAC
>NZ_JBHVHQ010001397.1:0-1311 GCF_042800135.1 Streptomyces sp. NPDC057654
GCAGCAGCGCCGCCTCGTCGATCTTCCCGTTGGCGGTGCGCGGCAGTTCGTGGACCCGGTGGAGCCGGTGCGGGCGCATATACGCGGGCAGACCGGCCGCGAGGTGCCGGTCGAAGTCGTCGAAGGACAGGTCGGCGCCCAGCACCAGAAAGGCCAGCAGCTCCTTCGCCCCGTCGGCGGCAACGTCGCGGCGGGCGCAGACGTGGGCCTGGCGCACCGCGGGGTGGGCGGTGATCCGCGCCTCGATCTCGCCGGGCTCGATGCGGAAGCCGCGCACCTTGACCTGGCGGTCCACGCGCCCCACGTACGTGATGAGCCCGGTGGCGTCCTGGCGTACGAGGTCGCCGCTGCGGTAGTAGCGGGCGCGCCCGCCGTCGAGCCAGGGCAGCCGGACGAACCGCTGCGCGGTCTCCTCGGGCAGATTGCGGTAGCCGGCCGCCAGCGCCTCACCCGTGATGAGGAGTTCGGCGAGCTCTCCGGCCTCGGCGCGCCGGACACCGTCGACGACGGGCACCACCTCGGTGCCCGGCAGTACGCGCCCGATCGGCACCAGCTCCCCGGCGAAGTCGCGGGGGATCGCGTGGCAGACGGCGAAGGTGCTGGTCTCCGTCGGCCCGTACCCGTTGTGGAGAACGGTGGCGCTGTCCGGGTTGTCGCGGTACCAGCGGCGGATGACGCGGGCGTTGAGCTGCTCGCCGCCCACCAGCACCTGCCCGACGGTCGAGAAGCAGTGCGGGACCCTGTCGACCACCGCGTTGAACAGCGCGGCGGTCATGAACAGCGCGTCGATCCGCTCGCGTTCCAGCGCGGCCGCCAGCAGTTCGGGGTCCTGCACGGTCTCGCCGTCGAGGATCACGCAGCTGCCGCCGGTCAGGAGCGGCGCCCACACCTCGAAGTTCAGCGCGTCGAAGGCGGGGTTGGACACGCCGGCGAAGCGCAGGGGCCCGTCCAGCCGTATCCAGCCCGGCCGCGCCAGGCGCAGGATTCCGGCGTCGCGGACCTCGACGCCCTTGGGCAGACCGGTGGTGCCCGAGGTGTAGAAGAGGAACGAGAACGGGGCCTCGGCGTCCGGCGGTTCGGGCGCTTCGGCCGCACCGGCCTTCGAGTCCCCTTCGAGCAGCGCCGCCACATCCAGCGCGGCGACATCCCCCGGCAGCCCCGGCAGCTCCTCCGCCGCGCCATGAATCACCGCGACACTCGCCGAGTCCGCGAGGATATGGCGGCGGCGCTCGGGCGGACTCTGCGCGTCCAGCGGTACGACCGCGGCGCCGAGCCGCAGGATGCCGAGCATGGCGCAGATCAGCTGCCAGG
>NZ_JBHVHQ010001398.1:0-1309 GCF_042800135.1 Streptomyces sp. NPDC057654
CGCTCCGCCCCCGCGAGCGGCCTCCCGGGGCCCTTCGCTTTCTCCCCTGTCCCCGGAACGGGGAGCGGTCAGCCGGTGGGCTTCGGCGGCACGGCGGGCACCGGCAGGAACGGCAGGTTCAGCGCCGCGTACGCCTCCTTCGGCACGGCCGGGCTGCGCGGCTCGACCGCCGGCAGCCGCTCGTACGCCGCGCCCTGCGCGGGACGGGCGTCCGCGTCGCCCTTGTTCGGCCAGAACGACATGGCTCGTTCCGCTTGGGCGGTGATGGTCAGGGACGGGTTGACGCCGAGGTTCGCGGAGACGGCCGAGCCGTCGACGACGTGGATGCCCGGATGCCCGTACAGCCGGTGGTACGGGTCGATGACGCCGTGCTCCGCGTCCGCGCCGATCGGGCAGCCGCCGAGGAAGTGCGCGGTCAGCGGCGTGCCCATCAGCTCGCCGACGTTGCTGCCCGCGAAGCCGCCGATCTCCTCCGCGATGAGGGACGCGGCCCGCGTCGCCTCGGGGATGTGGTCCGGGTTGGGCGCGCCGTGCCCTTGGCGGGCGGTGAGGAGGCCCTTGCCGAGCCCCTTCGGCTTGCGGCAGGTGGTCAGGGAGTTGTCCAGGGACTGCATGACCAGGCCGATGATGGTCCGCTCGGACCAGCGATGGTTGGACAGGGAGCGGAGCAGCAGCAGGGGGTGGCGGGCGCAGCGGGCCGCGTAGGCGAGGGCCTTGGGGGCGCGGCCGCCGTGCGGGACCTGGAGGACGGTGAGCGCGCCCATCGCGTTGGAGCCCTTGCCGTAGCGCACGGGTTCGATGTGGGTGTTCTCGTCGGGGTGCACGGACGAGGTGATGGCGACGCCCTGCGTGAAATCGGCCCGGGGCGCGCCGTGCGCCCTGCGGTAGCGGCGGTCGTCGGTCTGCGCGCCGACCAGGGCCTCGGAGTTGGTGCGGGTGAGGTGGCCGAGGCGCGGCGAGATGCCGGGCAGCAGCGCCTTGTCCCGCATGGTGTGCAGCAGGGTCTGCGTGCCGTACGTGCCGGCGGCGATGACGACCTGTCCGGCGCGGAACACCGTGGCCCGGCCCGTACGCCGGTCGTCGGTGGGGCGGGCGGCGACCTGGTAGCCGCCCGCCGGGTCCTCGCGGACAGCCACGACGGAGGTCATGGGGTGGATGACGGCGCCGGCGCGCTCCGCGAGGTGGAGGTAGTTCTCGTTGAGGGTGTTCTTCGCGCCGTGGCGGCAGCCGGTCATGCACTCGCCGCACTCGGTGCACGCCGTGCGGGCGGGGCCCGCGCCGCCGAAGTACGGGTCGGGGGCCTCGGCGC
>NZ_JBHVHQ010001399.1:0-1307 GCF_042800135.1 Streptomyces sp. NPDC057654
CCACTTCCCGCGGCACCTTGTAGTTCGCCATTTCCCGGCGCGACCAGGCGATCAGGTCGTCGGCGGTCAGCGTCGCGCCCGCGCGCCGCACCGCGAACGCCTTGCCCGCCTCGCCGAGCCGCGCGTCCGGTATGCCGACGACCGCGGCGTCGGCGACATCCGGATGACGGGTGAGGATCTGCTCTATCTCGGCGGGATAGGCGTTGAAGCCGCCGACGATGAACATGTCCTTGATCCGGTCCGTGATGCGCAGATTGCCGTCGGCGTCCAGCACGCCGACGTCGCCGGTGTGCAGCCAGCCGTCGCCGTCCACAGCCTCGGCGGACGCCTGCGGGTCCTCGAAGTAGCCGGACATCACCTGATAGCCGCGGACGAGTATCTCGCCGGGCTCGCCCTGCGGCAGCACCTCCCCCGAGGCGCCGACGACCACGACCTCGGTATCGGGGATGGCGCGGCCCGACGTGCCCGAGATGACCTCCGCCGGGTCGCCGCGGCGGCACATGGTGACCATGCCCGTGGCCTCGCTCATGCCGTACGCGGTCAGCACCGTCCCGATCCGCAGCTCCCCGCGCAGCCGCTCCACGAGCCGCAGCGGCACGACGGCCGCGCCCGTGACGACCAGCCGCAGCGGCGACAGGTCGTGCTGCCCGCGGTTCGGGTGGTCGAGGAGCGACTGATGGAGCGTGGGCGGGCCGGGCAGCACCGTGACCCGCTCGGCCGCGATGTTGGCCAGCACGGTGTCCACGTTGAAGACCGGCTGCGGGATCATCGTCGCGCCCCGCATCAGGCAGGCGATGATGCCCGCCTTGTAGCCGAAGGTGTGGAAGAACGGGTTCACGATCAGATAGCGGTCCCCCTCCTCCAGCCCGGCCAGCTCGCCCCAGACGCCGAAGGCGCGCAGGGTCTGGGCATGGGTGATGACGGCGCCCTTGGGCGCTCCGGTGGTGCCCGAGGTGAAGATGATGTCGGAGGGGTCGGAAGGCCGGATTCCGGCCACCCGTGCCCGTACGGTCCGGGGGTCCACCGTCTCCCCGGCCGCCAGGAACTCCTTCCAGGTGCGGAAGTCCGAGGGCGCGTCCTCGGCCAGGACGACGACCTCGCGCAGATCCGGCAGCCCGGCAAGCGGGCCGGGTTCCCTCTCGCGCTCCGTCGCGCGTCCGGGCTCGCGCTCCGTCACATGTCCCGGCTCGCGCTCCGTTGCGCGTACGGGCTCGCGCTCCGTTACGTGTTCCGGCTCGCGTTCCGCGGCGGGGGCCGGGTCGCCGCCTGCCGCCCGTCGCAGCGAGGCCACGTACGAGGTGCCGAGG
>NZ_JBHVHQ010001400.1:0-1306 GCF_042800135.1 Streptomyces sp. NPDC057654
TGTGAAGGGTGTGCAAACGGCCTCCGGTTACCGGCAGTTGACCGTTCATTAGCCCATTCTCCGCCCGTAGTTGACGAGGCGTCAGTATGCGGCGCGCGGCCCTCCGGCGCCCCGCGCGCCGGGGTGTGCGCCCCCACGGCCGGTCCCACCAGCGAGAAGTCACGAAAGTGACAGGGAATCACAACCTGTCGGTTACGGTCCTCGTGTCATTGGCATGGACACTTCCCGTTACGCATGTGGCCTGGTACGACGGATGTAAGCAGAGATCCTGCTAACGGGAGGTTTCATGAAACTGTCCAGAATTGCGAGCTTCGTCTCCGCGGCGACCCTGACCACCGCGCTCGCCCTCGCCGGGGCGGGCGCCGCGCATGCCGGGGAGAACACGCAGACTGCGGGGAAGCCTGGGGGGAAGGCGGCAACGACCGCCTACACGGCGCTCGGTGACTCCTACTCGGCCGGTGTCGGCGCGGGCGACTACGACGACTCCAGCGGTGACTGCAAACGCAGCACCAAGGCGTACCCCGCCCTCTGGGCAGCCGAGCACAAGCCCTCGAAGTTCACCTTCGCCGCCTGTTCGGGCGCGCGCACGGGCGACGTCCTGAGCGGACAGCTGAACTCGCTCGACGCCTCCACCGGACTCGTCAGCATCAGCGTCGGCGGCAACGACGCCGGGTTCGCGGACACCATGTCCACCTGCGTCCTCAAGGGCGAGGCCGCCTGCCTGAGCGGGGTGACCAAGGCCCGTACGTACATCGACGAGACCCTGCCCGCCCAGCTCGACAAGGTCTACTCCACGATCTCCTCGAAGGCGCCCTCCGCGCACGTCGTCGTGGTCGGCTACCCCCGCTTCTACAAGCTCGGCGGCAGCTGCTCGGTGGGCCTCAGCGAGAAGTCCCGCACCGCGATCAACGGCGCCGCCGACGAGATCAACACCGTCACCGCCAAGCGCGCCGCCGACCACGGCTTCGCGTTCAGCGACGTCAGCTCCCAGTTCACCGGGCACGAGATCTGCTCCGGCGACGCCTGGCTGCACAGCGTGACGATGCCCGTCGACGAGTCCTACCACCCCACCGCCACGGGCCAGGCCAAGGGCTATCTGCCGGCCTTCTCGTCAGCGGCCTGATCCGCCTCACCGTCCGTCTCCTGATCCGTCGTCCGATCCGCTCGTACGGCCGCCCGACGCCTCTGTCGCGCCGCCCGTCGGGCCGTCGCTGACGCCGGGGCCGCCGCCGGTGGCCGTCCCGGCGGAAGCCGTGGAGGAGGCCCCGCCCGTCGGGACCGCCTCGCACGACACACTGAAGGGCAC
>NZ_JBHVHQ010001401.1:0-1303 GCF_042800135.1 Streptomyces sp. NPDC057654
TTGCTGGCCTCCGACCCCTGTGATCTCTCGTTCGCGTCCCCCACCTCCAGCCCAATCAGGTGGGAAACTGGGAAACCGATGGGAAAACGATCATGCAGATGTCTGCGCCGTACTACACGAAGATGCAGCGAACAGCCCGAACATGCATGCTGCGTTGCAGGTCAGGAGATCGGCACCGCTCTGACCTGCTGCATCCTAGCTCAGTGGATTGTTCGATCTGATCAACTCCCGGATGCGGCAGTTCGAGCACCTGGTGGCCAAGGAACTCCCGCTGCTCACCGCGGACTACGGGCCGGGAATCGGCAGGGAACTGGGGCGGTACGCGGACGGGCTCAAGGACTGGATGAGCGGAATCAAGAAGTGGCACGACGACGTCGACCGCTACAAGGAGCGGAGCCTGCGCGAGCGCTACGGGCGGGGCGAGAGCGAGTGCGAGGAGCCTGAAATCGCTCTCAAGGCGCTCCCGATCGGGCCGCCCCGCGGGCTGGGGACCTCCGCGGCCCGGCTGGTGGAGTCCCTGTCGGCGCGCGTGTGAGCCGGGTGCAGCGCGTCTCCTAGTTTCAATACAGATCTGTACTGTATTGTTTTTGCCGTGAAGCTTGGCGACGACGGCGGGCGCACCGCCGACACCTCCGCACAGTCCCCCCGGCCTCCCGGCCGCCCCGGCCGCCCCCGCAGCCGCGAGGCGGACGAGGCGATCCTCTCGGCCGCCCTCGACCTGCTGATCGAGCGGGGCGTCGGCTGGGCCAGCATCGAGCAGATCGCCCGCCGCGCCGGAGTCACCCGTGCCACGGTCTACCGGCGCTTCCCGAACCTCACCGAACTGCTGGTACGGGCGATCGAGTGGGAGTACCGGGAGGCGGACGCCGCGCCGCCGCACTGGCCGGACATCGAGTCGATGGTCGCGGACTGGGCCGGCCACCTCAGCCGCCCCCGTGCGCGCCGGCTGATGCGCCGCCTGTACGGATCGGTGGACGACCTGCCCGAACTGCTGCGCGCGTACCACGGCGCCCATGGCGGGGCCCGGAGCCGGGCGGTCCGCGCCACCCTCGAACAGGCCCGCGCCACAGGCCGCCTCCCCGCGGACAGCGATCCGGACATCCTCCAGCAACTGCTCAGCGGCGCGGCCCTGCACCACCTCGCCGCCCGCCCCGACACCACCGGCGCGGACGAGATGAAGGCGTACTTCCTCGCCGTACTCCGCCAGGCCGGTCACCGGCCGGACGCGGGCGGAACCCGAACCCCCAAGGAGCACACGGCACATGAGTGAGAACATATGAACGACAACGCGTCATGGCTGAGC
>NZ_JBHVHQ010001402.1:0-1300 GCF_042800135.1 Streptomyces sp. NPDC057654
CCAGCGCTTCTTGCCGCCGCCCGCCGCGCTCGCCCCGCCGCCGAGCCCGGCGGCGAAGGCGCTCAGCACCGTGACGGCCTCGGCCTGGCTCGGCTGGTTCGGGTCCGGGATGTACGTGTCGAAGCGCGCGGAACCGAAGCGCGGCGGCGGCACCATCTCGGCGACCAGCCGGTCGGCGGGCACGTGCGGGGCGCGGGCGGTCAGCGCGAGCGGCGCACCGTCGGCCGCCGACCCGGCTATCGGGGGCGAGTCGGGGGCGGTGCTGGACTCGGAGGTGGTTGAGGGCGACACAGCCGTCCAGCCTAGTCGCTTCCCCCGGGGACTCGGCGCGGTGAGCGAGCCATGTCACACTGCCGCGTATGCGACGCCTGTTCCCCGCTTCTCACGAAACATCCGATCTCGACAGCCGCCAATGGGGTCTGGACGAGCTGGCGGACGTATACGCCTATCCGATGGACGGCCCGACGGACGGCCCGGCGGCTGGTTCGATGGCTGGTTCGACGGGCGATCTGGCGGGCGGTCCGGCGGACCGTTCCCGGGCCGAGGCCGGCTCCGAGTCCCACAGGGACCGGGACACCGGCTGGCTACGGGCCAACATGGTCTCGTCGCTGGACGGCGCGGCCCACCACGAGGGCAAATCGCAGCCCCTCTCCTCGGACGCCGACATGCGGATCTTCGGCACGCTGCGCGGGCTCGCCGACGCGGTGGTGGTGGGCGCGCAGACCGTACGGCAGGAGGGGTACCGCCCCGCACGCGCCCGCGAGGCGTTCGCGGCCCGGCGCGCGGCGCTCGGCCAGCCGCCGGCCCCGGTGATCGCGGTGGTCAGCGCGAGTCTGGACCTGGACTTCGGGCTTCCGCTGTTCACGGAGCCGCTGGTGCCGACCATCGTGCTGACCGGCGCGGGGGCGGCCCCGGACCGGGTGGCGGCGGCACGCAAGGCGGGGGCGGAGGTGATCGTGGCGGGGGACTCGGCGCGTGTGGAGCCGGACCGGGTCAAGCGGGTGCTCGCGGAGCGCGGCCTCACCAGGCTGCTGACGGAAGGGGGGCCGAAAATGCTCGGTCAGTTCGCGGCAGCGGGGGCACTCGACGAACTGTGCCTCTCGCTGGCCCCGATGGTCGCGGCGGGAGCGGCGCCGCGCATCATGAACGGGCCAGGGCTCGCGGTGCCGGAACGATTCGTCCTCGCGTCCGTCATGGAGGAGGCCGGCTTCCTTTTCACCCGCTACCGTCGGATCTGACAATCAGCGGAATTTCCCGTTCCGGTTAGCTTCCGGCGGGCAGAATTGAGTCAGGCGTGCCC
>NZ_JBHVHQ010001403.1:0-1296 GCF_042800135.1 Streptomyces sp. NPDC057654
TACCGGAACCGCTCCCCCATCGCCACTATCCCCACGGCGGCCGCGACGGCCGGATTGACGACCGTGGCCGTGGCGAGCGGCGCCGCGAGCCCCGCGCCCCGGTACGAGGCCTGCGAGAGCAGCAGCCCCGACACCGCCAGGACCGCGACCGCCGCCAGGCTCGGGGCGAGGACCGCGAGCGTCTCGCCGTCGGCCCACCCCTCGGCGACGGTCTTGGTGAAGACGGACGCCATGCCGAAGACGGCGCCCGCCGCCACGGCCAGCGCCACACCCCGGACGACCGGGCGGCGCATCCGGCGCGTCGCCAGCACCAGCAGCGCGGCCATGACGAGCACGCCGACGGCCAGCACCGGGCGCTCGGCGGTGTCCAGGGACTCCCCGGGGCGCGCCTCGCCGGTCAGCGACATCAGCCCGGCCAGGCCCACGGAGGCCAGGAGCGCGCCGTGCCAGCCCGCGGCGGCGACCCGGCGGCGGACGACGAGGGCGCCCATGGGGAGCGCGAAGACGATGGTGAGGGCCCCCAGCGGCTGCACCAGGCTCAGCGGCCCGTACGCCAGCGCCGCCACGTGCAGCGCGGCCCCCGCGCCGGTCAGGACCACCGCGCCCCACCAGCGGGGCTGGCCGAACGGGGCGTACGCGCCGTGCGGACCGGTGGCGGCGACGCGCTCCTGGACGATGGCTCCGGCCGCGTAGCAGACGGCGGAGACCACGCAGAGCAGTACCGAGAGCACGAGTGGGCTCATGTCTCGCCTCGCCAGGTCCGTCGGTCAACGTTCATACCTCCAACAATGACGCGCGGCCGGCGCTTCCTGCGTCGTCCGCACGGAGGGACTTACCCCTACTCTTTCGGCAGTACGGACACGGTGCCGCGCCCCATCTTTAGTCCACCCGGCGCCGCCCGCCGCCGGGCCGCGCGCCCTGCGCCCGTCGACCGAACGGCGGCGTACACCGCGTGCGTGTGACCCACGCCACTTAGGCTCTGCGTGAAACCGCCCCGCCGCCCCAGCCCGTATCCACTCGCTCCATGTGACCCGTACACATCAATACGTCCGAGCGCATCACTCCATACGAGCCCGGAGGGACCCCATGCCGGAGCTGTTCATCGGCGGTCAGTGGACCGAGGCCGCCGCGGGCCGCACCCGCGAGATCCGCTGTCCCGCGGACGGCACGCCGGTGGCGACCGTGGACGAGGCGGGCCCCGAGGACGCGGCCGCCGCCGTGGCCGCCGCCCGCGAGGCGTTCGACCGCGGGCCCTGGCCGCGCACCCCGGCCGCCGAGCGCGGCCGGCTGCTGCTG
>NZ_JBHVHQ010001404.1:0-1294 GCF_042800135.1 Streptomyces sp. NPDC057654
CTCCAGCAGTACTTCGTGGCTTGGCCTGGGCAAACGCCGAGCGGTGGGAGTACTAGGGCGCGTATTGGGTTGTGATCAATCTGCCGGGTTCGGCTTCGTGGCGGGGTCTGATCCGGTAGTTCTTTTCGCATGACGCGAGCGCAACTGACAGACGTGGAGTGGGAGTTCATCGAGCCGTACCTGCCGATCGGCGAGTACGGCCCGTATCCCGGGCGGTTGCGGCAGCAGTTCGAGGGTGTGATCTGGCGATTCAAGACGGCGGGGCAGTGGCGGGAGATGCCGCAGGAGTTCGGTGCTTGGTCGACCGTGCACAACCGCTTCCGGCAGTGGCGGGACGCCGGCGTCTTCGAGGCCCTCCTCGAGGGTCTGATCGCGGAAGCCGCGAAGCGTGGTGAGGTGGACTTGTCCCTGGTCAGCGTGGACTCCACCGCAGCCAGGGCCCATCACGACGCTGCCGGAATGCACCTCGACGCCGACACGCTTGCCGCCCTGGAGAAGGCCGCCGCCGAGGAGGAGAAGGCCCGGCAAAAGGGGGCGCCCCGGAGGAACAAGTCGGGCAGGACACCGGAGACGGGCCGGCCCGAGAAGAACGGCGGCGCGTCCGGCGGCGTTGCAGGGTCCGGCTGAAAGCCGCCCTGCTCGGACGCTCGAGGGGCGGTCTGACCAGCAAGGTCCACCTCGCCGCCGACCGCAAGTGCCGGCCATTGGCGTTCGTCCTGACCGCGGGACAGGCCGCGGACAGTCCGCAGTTCATCCCCGTGCTGAGGAAGATCCGGGTCCGGGGACCTGCAGGCCGGCCTCGGACCCGACCCGACGCGGTAGCCGGGTACAAAGCGTATTCGTCCCGCGGCAACCGCGCCCACCTGCGTAAACGCGGCATCAAGGTGGTCATCCCGGAGAAGAGGGACCAGGCGGCCAACCGGGCGAAGAAAGGCAGCAGGGGCGGCAGGCCCGTCAGCCACGACACCGACCTCTACAAGGAACGGAACACCGTCGAGCGGCTGATCAACAAACTGAAGGCATGGCGAGGCATCGCCACACGGTACGACAAGACTCCGGAAAGCTACCTGGCCAGCCTCCACTTACGTGCCTCGATGATCTGGATCAGAGACCTCACGCAGACCACCTCCTGATCACAACCCAATACGCGCCCTAGTACTGCAACGGTCTTTGCCGTGACTGGTGGTCAGTTTCAGGGACTGTGTCCGCGTCGTTTGTAGTGGCTGATGCGGGCTTGGTGCTGGCGTCTGCGGCGCCAGGTTGACCAGTTGAGGATGTGGTCGACGGGTGGGGG
>NZ_JBHVHQ010001405.1:0-1294 GCF_042800135.1 Streptomyces sp. NPDC057654
CCCGGAGTGTCCGCCGTGTGGAGCAATCGGCCGAGTCTGGAAAGATGGGCCCCGACGATGACGTCGCCCCCTGGTTTTTCAGCACCGCCTAGGTCGGGGCCACAAACCCACCCGCACATCACAAGGAGCGGACAGATGCCCATCGCAACCCCCGAGGTCTACAACGAGATGCTCGACCGGGCGAAGGCAGGCAAGTTCGCCTACCCGGCCATCAACGTGACCTCGACGCAGACTCTGCACGCCGCGCTGCGCGGCTTCGCCGAGGCGGAGAGCGACGGCATCATCCAGATCTCCACGGGTGGCGCGGAGTTCCTCGGCGGCCAGTACAACAAGGACATGGTCTCGGGTGCGGTCGCGCTCGCCGAGTTCGCGCACGTCGTCGCCAAGAAGTACCCGGTCAACATCGCCCTGCACACGGACCACTGCCCGAAGGACAAGCTCGACGGCTACGTCCGTCCGCTGCTGGCCGTCTCCCAGGAGCGTGTGTCCGCCGGTCAGAACCCGCTGTTCCAGTCGCACATGTGGGATGGCTCCGCCGAGAACCTCGACGACAACCTCGCCATCGGCCAGGAGCTGCTCGCCGCGGCCGTCAAGGCGAAGATCATCCTTGAGGTCGAGATCACCCCGACCGGCGGCGAGGAGGACGGCGTCTCGCACGAGATCAACGACTCGCTCTACACCACCGTCTCCGACGTCGAGCGGACCGCCGAGGCCCTCGGCCTGGGCGAGAAGGGCCGCTACCTGCTGGCCGCGTCCTTCGGCAACGTGCACGGCGTCTACAAGCCGGGCAACGTCGTGCTCCGCCCCGAGCTGCTCCGCGACCTCCAGGACGGCATCGCCGCGAAGTACGGCAAGGCCGACCCGTTCGACTTCGTCTTCCACGGCGGCTCGGGCTCCTCCGAGGAGGAGATCCGGACCGCGCTGGAGAACGGCGTCGTGAAGATGAACCTCGACACGGACACGCAGTACGCCTTCACCCGTCCGGTCGCGGACCACATGTTCCGCAACTACGACGGCGTCCTGAAGGTCGACGGCGAGGTCGGCAACAAGAAGACCTACGACCCGCGCACCTGGGGCAAGGCGGCCGAGGCCGGCATGGCCGCGCGCGTCACCGAGGCCTGCTCCCACCTGCGCTCGACCGGCACCAAGCTGAAGTAGCGCGCTCGCGTACGTCCGTACGGTCCGTACGCACACCTCGCGGCCCAAGGGCCCGGTTCCCGGCTGATCCCGGAAACCGGGCCCTTTCGCTGGCCGGGTCCGGCCGGCGCGAGGATGATCCGGTTATGAGCGATGC
>NZ_JBHVHQ010001406.1:0-1293 GCF_042800135.1 Streptomyces sp. NPDC057654
GCTCCGGCCAGTCCGGCGACGGTTCCGGCCAGGGCTGGGCCTGTCAGGCTCGCGATGTTGAAGGTCATCGCGTCGAAGGCGGTGGCGCGCGGCAGCGCCTCGGGCGTGGCGACGCGCGGCAGCTGCGAGGTCCAGCCACCGGCCAGGGCCGGTCCCAGCAGCCCCGCGAGCACCGCGATCCCCACGGAGCAGGCGAAGGGGGCGCGGCCGAGGCTGAGGAGGA
Source organism: Streptomyces sp. NPDC057654 (assembly GCF_042800135.1). Lineage (NCBI taxonomy): Bacteria > Bacillati > Actinomycetota > Actinomycetes > Kitasatosporales > Streptomycetaceae > Streptomyces > Streptomyces sp. NPDC057654. The sequence continues at coordinate 224 of NZ_JBHVHQ010001406.1, forward strand.
CGGCGGCCAGCGCGGCGGCGTAGCCCGCGAGCGCCCCGGCCAGCAGGCGGCCGGGGTGCGCGGACCGGTCGAGCAGCACCCCGAAGAGCGGGCCGCCTGCCGCGGCCGAGACGGTCATGCCCGCGAGCAGCGCGGACCCGGAGGATGCCGATCCGGTGACCGCGAGCCCGGCCAGCAGAAGGGCGGGGCCCGACATCTCGTCACCGGTACGGGCGGTGGCCGCGCCGAGCGCGTACGACGCCATCGCGTAACGCTTTCCCATGCTCGGCACGTTACGTAGGTAACGTAAAACTTGACCAGGCGCGTTACATTCGTCGGGTGCTGACTCCGAAGGGCAATGTGAACGGCGATCCGGGCGGCAACCCGGGCGGCAATCCGAGCGGCAATCCGAGCGGCGAGTGGTCCACCCTCCTCTCGGTGCAGAACACGGCCCGGCGGACCGCGGCCCTGATCAACGCCCTATCGGTGGACGACGCCGGTTCCGACTCACCCGATTCCAGTTCCGTCGATTCCAGTTCCACCGATTCCGAGGCGGCCGATTCCGAGGCGGCCGATGCCGCGGTGGCCGATGCCGTCGTCGAAGTGCTGCGCGCGTACGGCGAACCCGGTCCCTTCTCACTCTCCGCCCGCGACATCGCGGAGATGCGGGCGGCGGCCGAGTCCCTGCGGGAGGTGTTCGCCGTCGAGGACGACAGGGACGCGGCCGGTGCCGTGGCCGTACTGAACCCCCTCCTCGAACGCACCACCGGCACCTTCCGCCTCACCTCTCACAGCACCGGTTCCCCCTGGCACCCCCACCTCGACAGCCACGACGACGCGCCCTGGGGCGAATGGTTCCTGGCCTCGTCGTGCCTGGCCCTGACCGTTCTCGTCTGGGACCGCCAGCGCCCGCCGGGCGGCCTCTGCGCGTCGCCGCGCTGCCGCAATGTCTTCGTCACGCTCAACAGCGGCCCCGCCCGCCGCTACTGCTCGGTCCGCTGCGCGACGCGCGAACGCGTGGCGGCCCACCGCCGCGCCCGAGCCGAGTGAATAAGCAAGCGGCCCCGAACCCCCTGTAACCACCGAAACCC
>NZ_JBHVHQ010001407.1:0-1291 GCF_042800135.1 Streptomyces sp. NPDC057654
GCCTTAGCCTGCGGCCGACCACCGGCCGCAGGAACCACGCACCTCGGGGGCGCGTGCGCGGATGACCAACCGCCGCGGCGCCCACGGGCCTCAGGGGCGCGAGGAACTGCGCGCCCAGTCACCGACGGCCCGAGGCCGACTATCTGCCGTGAGGTCCGCGGACCTGGGGGCGCGGGGAACTGCGCGAGCAACCACTCGCGACCTGCGGGTGACGAACTGCCAGGGGGCTACGGACCTGGGGGCGCGAGGAACTGCGCGCTCAGCTACTGACGGTCCGAGGCCGACGAACTGCCGTGAGGCCCAAGGGCCTCAGGGGCGCGGGGAACTGCGCGAGCAACCGCCCACTACCCGCGGGTGATGAACTGCCGTGAGGCCCAAGGACCTCAGGGGCGCGGGGAACTGCGCGAGCAACCGCCCACTACCCGAGGGTGACGAACTGCCGTGAGACCCAAGGACCTTAGGGGCGCGGGGAACTGCGCGACCAGCTAACCGCGGCCCGCGGGGCTCGGGCCGGTGGGCCAGCAAACGCCCCGCGCGCAGCGGTTTGTCAGCGGCTGGTCAGCAGGCCGGGCAAGCCGTCAAGCGCGGCGCCAAGGCGATCGGACGGGAGGCCGCCCCCTTGGGCGGTCTCGTCGTTGCCGCCGCCGCGGCCGTCCAGGAGGCCCTTCACAAGGGTGGCGGCCGACACCCCGGCGGCACGCGCCGCCGCGTTCACCGCCACGACCACCACCGCCTTGCGGCCCGCCGTCGCCCCGACGGCAGCCACGCCAGGGCGCTCGACCGGCAGCCGGTCGCGTACGGCCTGCGCGAGGGTACGGGCGTCACCCCCGTCGCCATCCGTGGTGGCGGTCACCATGAGCGTCCCGTGGACATCCCGAGCGGCCCCCGCCAACTCGGCGGCGCGGCCGAGCGCGGCCCGCCGATGCAGTTCCTCGGCCCGCTGGTCGGCGGCCTTGAGCCGGTCCAGGAGCGAAGCGACCCGGTCGGGCAGCTGGGCGCGCGGCGCCTGGAGCTGCTCGGCGAGGCGGGCCACCAGGTCCCGCTCGCGGGCCAGGTAGCCGAAGCCCTCGACGCCGACGGCGGCCTCCAGGCGGCGCATGCCCGCGCCGACCGAGGACTCGCCGGTGAGGGCGATCAGCCCGACCTGCGAGGCGTGTTCGACATGCGTGCCGCCGCACAGCTCCCGCGACCACGCGCCGCCGATCTCGACGACCCGCACCCGCTCCCCGTACGTCTCGCCGAAGAGGGCGAGCGCCCCGAGCTCCTTGGCCTCGGGCAGACTCATCCACTT
>NZ_JBHVHQ010001408.1:0-1288 GCF_042800135.1 Streptomyces sp. NPDC057654
CGTCGGTCTTCCACTCCTCCCGGGTGAGGGCGGTGGTGAGCTCGGTGACCCGCTTGCCGGCGCCCCGGTCCCAGTGGCGCATGAGGAACGCGCCGACGACCGCGGCGGCGCCGGCCGCGGCGGCCAGCGAGCGGATCACCAGTGTTTCGCCCACCACCCATGAACTGGCGGCGCAGACGACTGATGTCGCGGCGACCGTCGTCGGAGCGAGCAGCTTGTGCAGGGGTTGCGAATGACGGTGGCGTCCACGTGGCATGGCCTGAAACTTACCGTGCGTCGTGCGCCGAGTGGGACCCCACCGCCCAAACTGTTCCGCCGCGGTTACTTCTGCTACTTCGTCAGCAGCCCCTTGTCCTTCAGATACTGCTCCGCGACGTCCGCCGGCTTCAGTCGCTCGGCGTCCACCTTTTTGTTGAGTTCGGTCAGATCAGCGGTGGTCAGCACCTTGGTGATCTTGTCGAGCGCGTCCGTGATCTTCTTCGAGCCGGCCTTCTTCGCATTCACCACCGGCAGCACGTTGTCGGAGTTCTGGAGCTTCTTGTCGTCCCGCAGCAGCACCAGGCCGAACTGATCGAGCGTCGCGTCCGTGGTCGTGGTGAGGACCATCTGGTCCTTGCCGTCCTTGACCGCCTGCTTCGCCTGCACGCTGCCGACGTCGAGCGGGTCGATGCCCGTGATGTCGATGCCGTAGGTCTTCTCCAGGCCGGGCTGGCAGAACGGCCGGTCGGGGCATTCGTCGCCCGCCGCGAGCTTGACCTTCTGCTTCGACTTTCCAAGATCGGAAAGCGTCTTGAGGTGGTGCTTCCCGGCGAACTCCTTGCTCACCGCGAAGGCGTTCTGGTCCACGGCCTTGCCGGGGTCGAGGACCTTCAGGCCGCGCGGCTCGGCGAGCTTGCGCAGCGCCTTGACCGTGGCGTCGGCGTCCGGCGAGGCGACCGGGGACGCGTTCTTCCCGTTCGCCTTCTTGTTGAGGAATTCGGCGAGCGTCGCCGCGTACTCCGGGACGACGTCCATCTGGCCCTGTTCGAGGGCGGGTTCATAAAGCTCGCGGGCGTCGACCGTCTTGATCGACGTCGAATAGCCGGCGTCCGCCAGCACCCGCGCGTACATCTCGGCGAGCACCTTGGACTCGGTGAAGGACGCGGACCCGACCACCAGCGAGCCCGCACCCGGCTTCGTGGTGCTGTCGCCGCCCTTGGACTTCTCCAGGCTGTCGCCCCCGCAGGCGGCCAGGCCCGCCGCCAGCGCGACGGCGGCGGCCGCTGCGCCGGCCGCCCGGTAGATCCTG
>NZ_JBHVHQ010001409.1:0-1286 GCF_042800135.1 Streptomyces sp. NPDC057654
GGGGAGCGCCCGCGCCCGTCCACCAGCGCCGCCACCAGCGCCAACGAGGCCACCACCAGAACCGCCGGCCACCACGACACCGCGCCCCGCCTCCTCCCCAGCGACAGCTGAGATCTCTGCGATCGGCCCCCGTCCCCTTCGACCGTACCCATCCCCGCCGGATCCGGCACGGGCGTGGCAGGCTCACCCGATGACTTCAGCATCCGCAGTCCCTGCCGCCCCGGACGCACCCGCCGCCGACCCGGAACTCCTCGCCTTCGCCGTACGCCTGGCCGCCGAGGCCGGGCGGATGTCCGCCCGCGCGTTCCACGAGGGCGCCGACCACCGCCTCAAGGCGGACGGCACCGAGGTCACGGACGCCGATGTCGCGATCGAGGAGTGGGTACGCGCCGAACTGGGCCGCCACGCGCCGGACGACGGCGTGTACGGAGAGGAGTGCGGCGAGAGCGCGGGCACGTCCGGGCGGCGGTGGATCATCGACCCGATCAACGGCACGAAGTCGTTCACCCACCGCGTGCCGCTGTTCTCCAACGACATCGCCTACGAGGACGAGTACGGGCCCGCCGTCGGCGTGCTCAACCACCCCATGAGCGGCCAACTGGTCGCCGCCGGGCGCGGCTTGGGCTGCCTGCTGATGCTCGGCCCCGACCCGGACCCGGCCACCGGACGCCGCACGCGTGTCAACGACCGTTCGGAGCTGGGCGGCGCGCGGACCCAGATGCACAACACGGCGGGCTGGCCAGCCGAACTGCTGGCGGCCCTGCACGAGAAGGTGTTCCTGGTCCCGAACCTGGGCAGCACCGTGGACCTGGTCACCGGCCGGGCCGACGCCCTGGTGATCGCCGGGCCGCCCATGGGGTACGAGGACGTCGCGCCGATGCCGGTCATCGTCTCCGAGGCGGGCGGCCGGGTCAGCGACCTCGGCGGTACGTCCGTACTGACCGGGGACATGTCGGTGCTGGCGACCAACGGGCGGCTGCACGACGGCTTCCTGGAGCTGATGGCCGGACTGCCGCGCAGCCGCGATGTGAGCGCGCTGGGGCGGTGACGGTCAGGCCGGGCCGTTGGTGTGCCAGGCCAGGGTCTCGGTGATGTTGGCGCCGGCCTGGCGGGCGGCCTCGGCGGGGTCGTGGGCGCGCAGGGCGGCCAGCAGGTCCTCGTGGCCCTCCGGGGCCGCTCCGGCGAAGCCGGGGGAGTCCCAGAAGGCGGCCATCGAGGCGCGCAGCGGCGCGGCGAGATTGCGGTAGAGCTCGCTGAGCAGGGGGTTCCGGGCGGCGTCCGCGACC
>NZ_JBHVHQ010001410.1:0-1284 GCF_042800135.1 Streptomyces sp. NPDC057654
GTCCCGGTCCGGCGTCCGAGCGTCCGAACGTCCGACAAGGACCGTTATGTCGGGGTCCGTTATGCATCGTGATGTCGGAGCTATTGAAAAGTTGTGGGCTTCACGATGATCTTGGCCCCATGACGACGAACCGAAACGCGCCGGACATCCTCTCCCCGGAGTTCGCCGCGGATCCGTACAGCGCGTACCGCATCATGCGGGATGAATTCCCGCTGATCCGGCACGAGGCCATGCAGAGTTACATCGTCTCCCGGTACGACGACGTGGAGCGGGCCTTCAAGGACCCCGTGTTCACCACCGACAACTACGACTGGCAGCTGGAGCCCGCGCACGGCCGCACCATCTTGCAGATGAGCGGCCGCGAGCACGCCGTGCGGCGCGCCCTGGTGGCCCCCGCGTTCCGCGGCAACGCCCTCCAGGACCACTTCATGCCGGTCATCGAGCGCAACGCCCGTACCCTCATCGACGGCTTCCGGCACACCGGCCGGGCCGATCTCGTCGCCGACTTCGCGACCCGCTTCCCCGTCAACGTCATCGTCGACATGCTCGGCCTCGACCAGGGCGAGTACGAGCGGTTCCACCGCTGGTACACGGCGATCATCGGGTTCCTCGGCAACCTCTCCCAGGACCCCGAGGTGCACGCGGCGGGCGTCCGCACCCGTGAGGAGTTCGCCGCCTACATGCTGCCGGTCATCCGCGACCGCCGCGGGAGCCTCGGCGACGACCTGCTCTCCACCCTCTGCGCGGCGGAGATAGACGGTACGAGCATGAGCGACGAGGACATCAAGTCGTTCTGTAGCCTGCTGCTCACCGCGGGCGGCGAGACCACCGACAAGGCGCTCGCCGGCATCGTCCGCAACCTGCTCGACAACCCCGAGCAGCTCGCCGCCGTCCGCGCGGACCACTCCCTGATCCCGCTGGCCTTCGCGGAGACCCTGCGCTACACGCCCCCGGTCCACATGATCATGCGCCAGGTCGCCGAGGACGTGGAGATCGGCGGCGGCACGGTCCCCGCGGGTTCCACGGTCACCTGCCTGATCGGCGCGGCCGGCCGGGACGAGCGCCGGTACGCCGACCCCGACGTCTTCGACATCTTCCGCACCGACCTGAGCGCGAAGAACGCCTTCTCGGCCGCCGCCGACCACCTCGCCTTCGCGCTCGGCCGGCACTTCTGCGTGGGCGCGCTGCTCGCCAAGGCCGAGGTGGAGACCGGCATCGGGCTGCTGCTCGACGCGATGCCCGACCTGGCCCTGGCGGAGACCTTCCGCCCGGCCGAGCAGGGGC
>NZ_JBHVHQ010001411.1:0-1281 GCF_042800135.1 Streptomyces sp. NPDC057654
GCACCCGCAGCGTGTTCTCCCAGGTGAGCTTGGCGATGTCGGTGTCCGACCAGCCGCGGTCGAGGAGTTCCGCGATCAGGTACGGGTAGCGGGAGGTGTCCTCCAGGCCCCGCGGGCGGGGCAGCGGGCCGTTCGCGTCCCCGTCCGCGGTGGCGGGCGAGGAGTCCGGGCCGCCGTCGAAGCAGCCGCTGAGCCCGACGTGGGCGGCGCCCGCCGCCTCCCGTACGTGGTCGAGGTGGTCGGCGATGTCCGACAGCGTCGCGGGGCGGGCGCCGCGTGCCATGCGCTCCGGCTCGAAGGTGACCATGAACAGCCCGCCGTTGACCGGCAGCCGCTCCAGGATGTCGTCGGGCACGTCGCCCGGCCGGCCGGTGAGCGCTGCCGCCGCCGAGTGCGAGAAGAGGACCGGGGCCTTGGAGACGGCCAGGGTCTGCCGCATGACGTCGACGGAGCTCATGGAGAGGTCGATGAGCATGCCGAGCCGGTTCATCTCCCGGATCACCTCCTCGCCGAAGAGGGTCAGGCCGCCCGCCCGCGGCTCGTCCAGCGCCGAGTCCGCCCACGGGGTCCTGCGGCCGCAGGTGAGGGCCATGGTGCGCACGCCCAGGCCGTGCAGCCCGCGCAGGGTGCCCAGCGAGCTGTCGATGGCGTGCCCGCTCGCGGCTCCGAGCAGCGAGGCGATCCGGCCGCGGTTGCGGGCGTCGCCGATCGCGTCGGCGGTGAGGGCGAGGCGCAGCGACTCCGGGTAGGCGCGGACGAGCGTGTGCACGAAGTCGATCTGGTCGAGGGTCGCGCTGACCGCCCGGTCCCCGGCCGCTTCCGTCGGCACGCGTACGGACCAGAACTGCGCCCCGACGCCGCCCGCGCGCAGCGCCGGGAAGCTGGTGTGCAGCGTGGCGTCGCCGAGGTCGAGGTCGTAGTAGCGGCCCGGCGTCAGGTCGTGGCCGGACCGCAGCCGGAGCGTCCAGGGCAGGCCGTTGTGGCCGTCGGCGATGGGGCGTACGGCCAGCAGCTGCCGCGCCCGGGTCACGGAGGCCGGTTCGGCGGCGGGGTCGGGGGCGAGGGCCGCGGGGGCGGCGGTGGACTCGGGGGCGGCCGGGGCCGCGCGGTCCGGGGCGGGCCCGGTCGCGGGCGCCGGGTCCGGCGCGGGTGCGGAGGCGGGTTCGGAGGAGGGGGCAGGGGTGAATGCTCGGGGGCTCCCCTGGAGGACGGGGGCTGTGTCGGCCATGAAGGGGCTCCGTGCTCGTGGCGTCGCGATAACGGCCACGGTGACACGTGGAC
>NZ_JBHVHQ010001412.1:0-1280 GCF_042800135.1 Streptomyces sp. NPDC057654
CGCGAGGGTCACGTCGGAGGCTCCTTGAGATCGATTGCGACCAGATCGGCTTGGATCGGATCGGATCGGCTTGGATCGGATCGGCTTGGATCGGCTCTGTGACGGCTCGTACGGGCGCCCGGTCCGAGGCCCACGTCATCGTGCTGAGGGCGGGTGCGGCAGTCAAGGGTTGTGCTCGGGCAGCGTGGCGCGGCGCGTGATCCGGCCGGGGCCGGCGGGGGTACGTACGCACAGGGCGGCGCGCCCCGCCATGCCGCCCCGCCGCGCTGCCCCGCCACCCGGCGCGGGGGCCGCGTGCCGGGCAGAGGACAATTGACGTGATCGACTCAATGGCCTGCGGAGGGTACGGCGTGGCGGACGCGGCATTTACGGAACAGCGGGCGCGCGAGCTGCTCGCGGCGGCGGGGCTGCCCGGCCTCGCGGCCGACGCGGCGCTGGTCGCGCTGGGCGAGAACGCGGTCTTCAGCGGGCCGGACCTGGTGGCCAAGGTGGGGCGCGACGCCGAACTGCTGCCGCGCGCCGCGCGCGAGCTGCGGGTGGCCCACTGGCTCGCCGAGCGCGGCATCCCGGCCGTACGGGCGGCCGAACCCGAGGTCCGTACGGCCGAGGGCCGCCCGGTCACCGTCTGGCACCGGCTTCCCGAGTCCGTACGCCCGGCCGGCCCCGCCGATCTCGCCGGCCTGCTGCGGCTGGTCCACGCGCTGCCGTCGCCCGGACCGGCCGACGGCGGCGAGCTGCCGCGGCGGGAGCTGCTCGGCGGCGTCGAGCGCTGGCTGCGGCTGGCCGGCGACGCGATCGACCCGGCCGACGCGGCGTATCTGCGTGAGCGCCGCGACGGCTTCGCCACCGCGGCCGCCGCGCTGACCCCGCACCTGCCGCCGGGCCCCATCCACGGCGACGCGCTGCCGCGCAATGTGCACGTCGGCCCGGACGGACCGGTCCTGGTGGACCTGGAGACGTTCTCCGGCGACCTGCGCGAGCACGACCTGGTGGTGATGGCGCTCAGCCGCGACCGCTACGGGCTCGCCCCGGCCGCGTACGACGACTTCGTCGCGGTGTACGGCTGGGACGTGCGCGAGTGGGACGGCTGCGCCGTGCTCCGCGGCGCGCGCGAGACCGCCAGCTGCGCCTGGGTCTCCCAGCACGCCCCCGGCAACCCGGCCGCCCTCGCCGAGTTCCGGCGCCGCGTCGCCTCGCTGCGCGACGGGGACCCCACGGTGCGCTGGCGACCTTTCTGACGTCTGACGCCTGACGGGCGCGCCGCAGGCCCTGCCCTCATG
>NZ_JBHVHQ010001413.1:0-1275 GCF_042800135.1 Streptomyces sp. NPDC057654
GTGCCGTGTATGGCCCGTCAGCCGTTCAGAACGGCCTCGGAGTCGAGCGTCGCGCCGACGGCCTGGAGGACAGCGGCGATCTTGAACGCCTCCTGGATCGTCTCGCGGCCGACGCCGGCCTTGCGCAGCACCTGCTCGTGCGAGTCGAGGCACATGCCGCAGCCGTTGATCGCGGAGACCGCGAGCGACCACAGCTCGAAGTCGACCTTCTCCACGCCCGGGTTGCCGATGACGTTCATCCGCAGGCCCGCACGCAGGTTGCCGTACTCCGGGTCCGACAGCAGGTGCCGGGTCCGGTAGTAGACGTTGTTCATCGCCATGATGGCGGCGGCCGACTTGGCCGCGGTGTACGCCTCGGGGGAGAGGTTGGCCTTGGCCTCCGGCTCCAGCTCCTTCAGCACACGCGGCGAGCGCGAGGCGATGGCGCAGGCGAGCACCGTGCCCCACAGCTGCTGCTGGGGCAGGTCGGAGTTGCCGATCACCGAACCGAGGTTCAGCTTCAGGTCCTTGGCGAAGTCCGGTATGGCGGACTTCAGTTCATCGAGTGCCATTCCTGGTCACTCGCCCGCGAGCAGCGCGACCGGGTCGAGGGTGTCCTCGCCCTTGCTCCAGTTGCACGGGCAGAGCTCGTCGGTCTGGAGCGCGTCGAGGACCCGCAGGACCTCCTTGGGGTTACGGCCCACGGAACCGGCGGTCACCATCGTGAACTGGATCTCGTTGTTCGGGTCGACGATGAAGACGGCGCGCTGCGCGAAGCCGTCCTCGCCCTCGACGCCGCAGTCGCGCATGAGGTCGTGCTTGGAGTCGGCGAGCATCGGGAAGGGCAGGTCACGCAGGTCGGCGTGGTCCTTGCGCCAGGCGTGGTGCACGAACTCGGAGTCGCCGGAGGCGCCCAGGATCTGCGCGTCGCGGTCGGCGAACTCGTCGTTCAGCTTGCCGAACGCGGCGATCTCGGTCGGGCACACGAAGGTGAAGTCCTTCGGCCAGAAGAAGACCACTGACCAACCCTTCTCCTGGTCCTTGGAGGAGAAGGTCTCGAACTTCATGTCATCGATCGGGCCGGTGACGCCGGTCAGCTCGAACGTGGGGAACTTGTCGCCAACGGTCAGCATGCGTGAGCTCCTGGGTTGTGCGGGTTGGACGCGCACTAGGGTGGCACAGGAGGCATTGATCACAGAAATAGCCACACTGGCTCATGTTGATCGGATGTGGCTATCAGTCGTTCTCAACGGCCCCTGAACGCGAAGACGCCCCGCCCGGCGGGGTGGCCGGGCG
>NZ_JBHVHQ010001414.1:0-1275 GCF_042800135.1 Streptomyces sp. NPDC057654
GCTTGCGAAGTCGGGCGGCCCTCGTGCGTCGCCGGGGGTCGGGGAACCCTCGGGAGCTTTCGCGGATTTACCAGGACCAGTCGGTGTCGGCCGTTCCGCAGGAGCGCAGTTCGAGGCGGGCGTCCAGGCCGGCGCCCGGCCCCCCGCTGACGCCCAGGCACCGGCCGCCGCTCTTGCCGTTACGGATCTGGTAGTGGTTGTCGTGGCCAGGCCAGATGTACCAGGTCTGGTTGTCCCGGGCGCTTTCGTCGCACCGGTACTCCGAGACCTTGGCGCCCACCGGCTTGGCCGCGTAGCCCGGCAGGTCCATGCACAGGCCGTCCTTGATGTTGCGGATGACGAAGAGGTTCACCTCCCCGGGCCCCTTGCGGTGCACAGGCTTCAGGTTCCACATCTGGTTGTCGCTGCCACCGGCCCGGCAGTGGTACTCGTTGACGGGCCCGTTGACCGACCCCTTGCCGTAGCCCGGCAGGTTGGCGCAGAGCCCGGTGGCGCGGTTGTGCAGCAGCACCTGCGCGGAGCCCCCGAACAGCTGGGAGACCGCCGGGGCCGACGGGTGACCCGCCTGGGCGCTCTTCTTGGGGGAGTTCTTCGCCGGGGCGGAGCCGTGTCCGGCGCCTTGGCCGGCGGTGGCCGTCGGCTTCGTGGTGTGGCGCTTCGCGGAGGGGGAGGGGGAGTGCTCCGCCGGGGCGGAGCCGTGTCCGGCGCTTTGGCCGGTGGTGGCCGTCGGCTTCGTGGTGTGGTGCTTCAGGGAGGGAGAGGAGGAGGGGGAGGGGGAGTGCTGGGGCGAGGGGGAAGACCGCAGGCTTGCGGGCGTGGAGGCTCTCGGGACGTCGGCCATGGTGACCTGGTGGTTCTCGGGCTTGTGGCGCGAGCCCGAGGCCAGGAGCACCGCCACCGCCGCCAGTACGGCCGTGCCGGCGGCCACCGCGGTGAGCAGGTTCCTGGGGGGGTGGTGTTCTCGCGGAGCCGGCGACGCGGGGTCTGAGTCCGGGGCCGCCGATCTCGTGGAGGCCGCCGCGGTGGACGCCGCTGCCCGCGGTTTCGCCGCGGCCGGCACGGTGGGTATGACTGGTGCCGGCGCTGACACCGAGGGCGGGGCGCCGGGCGCCGACGCCGGTGGCGGTGGCGATGGCGATGGAAGGGAAGCGGCGTCCGCGGCCGGTGCGTCGCCGGCGTCGGGGCGCGGCGTGTTCGCGTGTCCGGCGCCGCGGTCCCAGAGCGCGGGCGAGCCGTCGGCCAGGGCCTGCAAGCGCGCCGCGGACCGTATGCGCC
>NZ_JBHVHQ010001415.1:0-1270 GCF_042800135.1 Streptomyces sp. NPDC057654
TCTTCAGACCCTCCGTACGTGCGAGGTGTCGTCGAGCTCCGCGGCCCGCGCGGGATGGCCGGCGCGGGCGCGGAGCACGGAATGGGCGATGCCCTGGGCGTCGAGGCGGGCGTCGGCGAGCAGATCGCTCCGCGTGCCGTGCGCGATGAAACGGCCGGGCAGCCCCAGGGCGCGGATCGGAACGGTCACGCCGGTGTCGGCCAGCGCGCGGGCGACGGCGGTGCCGACCCCGCCGTGCCGGGTGTTGTCCTCGATGGTGACGACCAGGCGGTGGCGTACGGCCAGGTCGGTCAGTTCGGACGGTACGGGCAGGACCCAGCGCGGGTCCACGACGGTGACCCCCACGCCGCGGGCGGTCAGCAGCGCGGCGGCTTCGAGGGCGGGTTCGGCGAGCGCGCCCGTGGAGACGAGCAGCACGTCGGGGTACCCGGCGCGGTACAGGACGTCGAGGGGCCCGCGCCGCTCGACGGCGGGAATGTCCCGGCCGACCGTGGCCTTGGGGAAGCGCAGCGCCGTGGGCCCCGAGGCGCAGGTGACGGCCTCGGCCAGGAGCAGCCGCAGCTGGGTGGCGTCGCGGGGCGCGGCGACGCGGATGCCGGGGACGGCCCCGAGCAGGGTCAGGTCCCACATGCCGTGGTGGCTGGGCCCGTCGGGGCCGGTGATGCCGGCCCGGTCCAGGACGAAGGTCACCGGCAGCCGGTGCAGCGCCACGTCCATCAGCACCTGGTCGAAGGCGCGGCCGAGGAAGGTCGCGTAGACGGCGATGACGGGGTGCAGCCCGCCCGCGGCCAGCCCCGCCGCGGACGTCACGGCGTGCTGCTCGGCGATGCCGACGTCGAAGAACCGGTCGGGGAAGCACCGGCCGAAGCGGGCCAGACCGGTGGGGCCGGGCATCGCCGCGGTGATCGCCACCAGGTCCTCGTGCTCCGCGCCGAGCGCGCACAGCTCCTCGGAGAAGATGGTCGTCCAGGTGGGGGCGGAGCCGCCGCCGCGGGGCTTGCCGGTGTCCGGGTCGAGGACGCCGACGGCGTGCATGCAGTCCGCGGGCTCCGTCTCGGCCGGGGGATAGCCCTTGCCCTTGGTGGTGACGGTGTGGACCACGACCGGTACGCGCATGTCGCGGGCGATCTGGAGGGCTTCCTCCACCGAGCGCAGGTGGTGGCCGTCGACGGGGCCGAGATAGGCGAAGCCGAGCTGCTCGAAGAGGCTGAGCGCCACCGGCAGCGGCCCGCCGACGCCCGCACCGTCCGCGTCAGCGGGGGTGCCGGAG
>NZ_JBHVHQ010001416.1:0-1267 GCF_042800135.1 Streptomyces sp. NPDC057654
GTCCGAGTCGGACCGGGCGCCCCTTCGTCATGCGCCGCCGCGTCAGGCGGGCTTGCGGGCGTCCTTGTAGACGCCCGCGGTGGTCTTCGCGAACGCCTCGACGTCCACGGAGTCCTCGCTGATGTTCTTGGGGTCGACCGACAGGACCATCGCCGCGTTGGACTTCTCGGCCCATACGCAAGCCGGGGCGTAGACCTGGTTCTGGATCTTGACGACCTCGCACTCGACGGTCGGGCCGTCCGAGCCGTTCGGGGTGAACTTCTGGCGCTTCTGCACCACGCTCGTGCCCATCATGCCGCCCTCGAAGCCCTTGAACATTCCGTCCTTGACCTTGTCGGGGCTGCCGATGGTGCCGTACGCGCCGGAGAACGACAGCTTGGCCATGGGACTGTCGGCGATGTCGTAGCTGCCGAGGACGGAGGTGGCGCCCTTGGGCATGCTGCCCTGGACGCTCTTGCCCTGCTGCTTGAGCGAGTCGGTGTCGGCGTTCAGCTTGTACTTGCCGCCGTCCAGCGTCTGCGGCGTGACGAGCTTCATCGCCTGACCGCCGCCGCTGTCACCGCCGCTCAGCAGGACGGCCGCGGCCACGCCGCCGCCGACGACCACCACGGCGCCTATCGCCACCATGGCGATCAGCTTGTTCTTGTTGCGCGGCGGGGGCGGCGGCGGGAACGGCGGCTGCCCGTAAGGGGGCTGGCCGTACGGGGGCTGCTGCCCGTACGGCGGCTGCCCGTACGGCTGCTGCTGGGGCGGCTGGCCGTACGGGCCCGGCTGCTGCTGCGGCGGGTAGCCGTAACCCGGCTGCTGGGCATAGGGGTTGGGCTGTTGAGGGGGCTGCTGGCCGCCTCCGTACGGATTGGGCTGCCCACCCCCGTACGGTCCGGGCTGCTGCGGCGGCGGCTGGTTGAAGCTCATCTGACTCCCCCTCAGGGCTGGTGTCGGCTGTTAGCTGATCTCGGCGCGGGCGCTCGTGCGGAACTTGGCGGCGAGTTCGGCGACGTCGGCGAGCGGCTTGCCGCCGCTCAGGCCGCTCACCTGGTCGGCGAGGATGACCTCGCCGATCGTGCTGGCGTCCGCCCAGACGCAGATCGGGAGCGTCACCGTCTTCACGCTGCTGGTCTTGGAGAGCTTGTACGCCTGGCACTTCATGACTGCACCGTCGGCGCCGTCCGGGGTGAACTTCTCCGGGCTGCCCTGCGGCGTGAACTTGACCGAGGTGGAGCCCTGGGTGTTCTTTTCCTCCAGGGCGAAGGTGTAGTCGACGGCG
>NZ_JBHVHQ010001417.1:0-1261 GCF_042800135.1 Streptomyces sp. NPDC057654
CGCGGCAGGCCGCGCACGGTCAAGTCCCGCCGGGTCACCGCCGAAGGCGGCGACACGCCGCGCCACGGCTACTACACGTTCACCTGCACCCCGATCGAGGTCGGCGCCGCCGACACCGCCCCGGCGACGGCGCGCCCGCCCGACCCCGCGCGGGACGACGGCGCCCTGCCCCACGAGCACGCCGCGACGGGCGAGGCGTACGAGTCCAACGGGGCGCACGGAACCCACGAGTCGCCCGGCCCGCGCGAGCCGTATCAGCGCGAGCCGCACCAAGGGGTGCTCGTCTTCGCCGCCGACGTCACCGACCAGATCGAATCCGCCGAGCGGCTGCGCGCCAGCGAGCGCCGCCAGCGCGAGGCCGCCGTCACCCTCCAGCGCAGCCTGCTGCCCCAGGAGCTGGAGCAGCCCGACGACCTGCGCGTCGCCGCCACCTACCAACCCGGCGGCACCGACGCCGCCGTAGGCGGCGACTGGTACGACGTCATCACCCTCGGCGCCGGCCGCACCGCCCTCGTCATCGGCGACGTCATGGGCCGCGGAGTGCGCGCCGCCGCCGTCATGGGCCAGCTCCGCACGGCCGTACGGGCCTACGCCCGGCTCGACCTCCCGCCGCACGAGGTCCTCCAGCTCCTCGACGGCCTCGCCGCCGAGATCGACGCCAGCCAGATCGCCACCTGCGTCTACGCCGTCCATGACCCCAACGAGGGCCGCCTCGTCTATGCCTCCGCGGGCCATCTGCCCATCATCGTCCGCGACCCCGACGGCACCGTCCGCCGCGCGGCCGAGCCCACCGGCCCGCCGCTCGGCACCGGCGGCTGGCTGCACTCCTCCGGCTCCGTGCCGCTCGGCCCCGGCGCCAGCGCCGTCCTCTATACGGACGGCCTCGTGGAGCGCCGCGACGAGGACATCGACACCGGCGTCGCCTCCCTGGAGCGCGCCTTCGCCGGCGCCACGGGCTCCCCGCAGGTCATGTGCGACCGGCTGCTGCGCGCCCTCGGCGTCACCGCGGAGCACGACGACGACGTCGCCGTGCTCGTGCTCCAGCACCCCGCCCGTACGGGCCACGACGCCGAGCTGTTCCACAACGCCGCGCTGGAGCTCCTCGGCGGCATCGAGGCGGCCCCGCGCGCCCGCGCCTTCGCCTCGGGCGTCCTGGCCAGCTGGCGCTTCCCCACCGAGCTGCGCGACCTCGGCGTGCTGGCCGCCAGCGAGCTCGTCGCCAACTCCCTCCAGCACGGCACCCCGCCCATGCGGCTGAGAC
>NZ_JBHVHQ010001418.1:0-1258 GCF_042800135.1 Streptomyces sp. NPDC057654
GCACCATGTACTCGGGGAGCGCTTCCGACAGGTAGGTGTGAAGTTCCGTGGCACTCGGAACAGTCGCCGCCGAAGGTTCGGGCACGACGTAGGCGGCGAGCCGCTTGTCCCCCGGCTCGTCCTCCCGCACGACCACCGCTGCCCGCGACAGCGCGGGATGCCCCGCCAACGCCGCCTCGATCTCGCCCAGTTCGACACGGAAGCCCCGCAGCTTGACCTGATCGTCCGCACGACCCACGTACTCGATGTCACCATCGCCACGCCGCCGCACCACATCGCCCGTGCGATACATCCGCCCACCGGACCCACCGAACGGATCCGCCACGAACCGCTCAGACGTCAGCCCAGCCCGCCCGTGATACCCACGTGCCAGCACCACGCCCGCGACATACAGCTCGCCGGGTACGCCCACCGGCACGGGCCGGAGCAAGGAATCCAGCACGTACGCACGGGTGTTGGCGAATGGACGGCCGATCGGCACCGGGCCGGTCGGCGTCGGCTCCCCCGGCGCCAGCCGGAATTCGAGGCAGTTCACCGTCGCCTCGGTCGGACCGTAGGCATTGAAGACCGTCACATCCGGATGCGCGGTCCGCCACCCCGCCAGCACCTCACCGACCAGCGCCTCACCACCCAGAATCAACGTCCCCGACGGCGACACCCCCTCCGGCAACGCCTCCAGAATCGCCAGGTGGCTCGGCGTCCCCTTCATAAAGGCCGGACGCGGGCCGTCAGCGGCTTGCTCATCCAGCTCCGACAACCGCACACACCCACCGCTCACCAGCGGCGTATACAACGCGGTCACCGTCAAGTCGAACGCCAACGGCGAATGCACCAACGACACACCCGCCACCGCACCCGCATACGCCTCACGCGCCCGCACCGCATACGCACCCAGCGAACGGTGCTCCACCACCACGCCCTTCGGCACACCCGTCGAACCCGAGGTGTAGATCATGTACGCGGGGTGGCGCACCGACAGCGGGGCGAGCCGTTCGACGTCAGTCGGCCCGGAGGCCAGGGCCTCCACCGTTTCAGGGTTGTCCAACAGCAGCTTGTCGGCGGCGCAGGCGTCCGGCAGTCGTGTGGCGAGTTCGCCGTTCGTGACGACGATCGCGGGGGCCGCGTCGGTGAGCGTGAAGGCGATGCGCTCGTCCGGGTACTCCGGGTCGACCGGCACGTACGCGCCGCCCGCCTTCAGCACCGCCAGCATCGCCACCACATTGTCCGCCGACCGCGGCAGCACGATCGCCACGAACCG
>NZ_JBHVHQ010001419.1:0-1258 GCF_042800135.1 Streptomyces sp. NPDC057654
GTGCGCCGCCACCTGCTGCGTCGTCAGACCGCTGACCTCCCGGAGCCGGCGCAGCTCCGACCCCAGCCGGCGTCTGCTGACGGTGGCCGTCGTACGGCGGGACCGCTCGGCTCCGTCGTATGGGGGGCCGGGTTGGGGCGGCCTGTGGGGTTGCCCGTTGCTTGCCGCTGCGCGGCCTGGCCACCGTCGCCGTGGGTGCCACTGGCGGACTGGGCCGACTGCCCTTGCGCACCGCCCGTGGTCGCCCGGCGCTGTACGGCCGGGCCGCCGCTCGGCTCCGCCGCGTTGCCCGAGGCCGACTGGGCTGCCGGGCCGGGTGCACCGCCCGTAACCGCTCGCCGTTGTACGGCGAAGCCGTCCGGCTCCGGCGCGTTGTCCGACGCCGACTGGGCCGCCCCACCGGGGGCGTTGCCCGTAGCCGCGCGTCGCTGTATGGCGGGACCGCTGGGCGCAGCCGTGTTGGGGCCGCCCGTGGCGGTGCCCGGTGTCTGCCGCTGCGCGGCCGGGCCGCTGTCGCCGTGGGCGGCCCCACTGGGGGCGCCGCCTGTAGTCGCGCGTCGCTGGATGGCCGGGCCGCTCGGCCCGCCCTGGGCGTTGCCCGAAGGGGACTGTCCCTGTGCGCCACCGGATGGCTGGGCCGACCCGCCGGGCGTACCGCCCGTGGTCGTCCGGCGTTGTATGGCGGGACCACTGGGAGCAGCCGAGTTGGGGCCGCCCGTGGTGGCGCCCGGTGTCTGCCGCTGCGCGGCCGGGCCGCTGTCGCTGTGGGTGCCACCAGCGGACTGGCCCGTCCTACCGAGGGGACCGCCCGTAGTCGCGCGCCGCTGCACAGCCGGGCCGCCGGGCCCCGCAGCGTCGGCGGCTGAGTTCGGCCCGCCCTGGGCACCACCGGACGGCTGAGCCGCCCCACCGGGGGCTCGGCCCGTAGCCGCGCGTCGCTGTATGGCGGGGCTGCTGGGCCCGGCCGTGTTGGGGCCGCCCGTGGCGGCGCCCGGTGTCTGCCGTTGCGCGGCGGGGCCGCTGCCGTGAGCACCGCCCGGGGACTGGGCCGCCCCACCGGGGCCGCCGCCCGTAGTCGCGCGTCGCTGGATGGCAGGGCCGCCGGGCCCGGCCGCATTGGGGCTGTCCACGGCGGCGGCCGGTGTCTGCCGCTGCACGGCCGGGCCGCCCGGCCCCGCCGCGTCGGCAGCCGAGCCCGGCCCGCCCAGGGCCTCCGCCTGCCGTGCCGCGTCGCCCGAGGCCGGCGCCCCGTACGTAC
>NZ_JBHVHQ010001420.1:0-1252 GCF_042800135.1 Streptomyces sp. NPDC057654
GCCTAGGCCGGTTCCGCGACGGCGTCGTCGCGGCCGGGCTGCGCGGTGCCGCGACGCTCCGCCTTGCGGGCGTCGGCCAGCTCGCGGGCCTCGGCCATCGCCTCAGTCTTCTTCTTGTGCGGGCCGAGAACCATGATCATGTTTCGGCCGTCCTGCTTCGGATTCGACTCCACGAAGCCGAGGTCCTGGACGTCCTCCGCGAGCCGCTGGAGCAGCCGGAAGCCGAGCTCCGGCCGGGACTGCTCGCGACCGCGGAACATGATCGTGATCTTGACCTTGTCGCCCTGCTTGAGGAACCGGACGACGTGACCCTTCTTGGTGTCATAGTCGTGCGGGTCGATCTTCGGCCGGAGCTTCATCTCCTTGATGACCGTGTGCGCCTGGTTCTTGCGCGCCTCACGGGCCTTCATGGCCGACTCGTACTTGAACTTCCCGTAGTCCATGAGCTTGCAGACCGGCGGGCGAGCGGTCGCCGCCACCTCGACGAGGTCGAGGTCGTACTCCTGCGCAAGCTCCAGGGCCTTGGCAAGCGGCACAATGCCTACCTGCTCGCCGCTGGGACCGACGAGTCGCACTTCGGGGACTCGAATCCGGTCGTTGATGCGGGGCTCGGCGCTGATGGGGCCTCCTCGGTTGCACCACGCGACCGCCTGGCGGACAGCCGCGTAACGTCTGTTTCGGTATGACCAGCCCATCGTTACTCGTGACGCGCAAAACGCCCCGGACGGGACACAGGCGGGCTCCTCACAAACCGGAACACCGCCGCGTTTCACCGCGGGGCGCATCGGGCGGTTCCACATCGTCCGTACGGAACGATGGGCACTGCCGGACCGGTGACCTGCCGTCCCGGAGGTCGGTCAGGTGGGAGATCGGAGCCTCCACTTGTGGGCCGGTCACATGAGTGTCCGGCCGGTCTCCACCCACGATACCGCATCGGGGCGCAAGAGGCCGCGCCGTAGGCTGGGGCCACCGTCCAGCAGGAAGAAGCGGAAGAACCACCATGAGCGACGCCACCCCCGCCCCCACGCCCGCCGAGCCCGGCCCCCCGAGCGAGGCGCCGGACTTCGGGGCCATGACCCGCGACATCGCGGACGTGCCCGCGGTCGAGGTGATCACCACGGTCGCCGTGCACCTGATGAGCTCCGCCGCCGTGAACCTGGGCCTGGCCGAGGAGGGCGACAAGCACAAGGACCTGGACGAGGCCCGCAAGCTGATCCAGGCGCTCGCCGGGCTGATCACGGCGAGCGCCACC
>NZ_JBHVHQ010001421.1:0-1252 GCF_042800135.1 Streptomyces sp. NPDC057654
GTCCCGGTGGGCCGTGTACGACAAGAGGTCGCGCTTCCAGCGGGCGGCGTCGCGGCCGCCCGCGGGCAGCGCGCGCAGCAGGTCCAGCCCGTGCCACACGGCGTCCCACGCAGGCCGCAGCTGGGACGCCACCAGCTCGCGCACCTCGCGCTCGGCGGCGCCCAGCGCCTCGTGCGCGGCCCGCTGCCGGGCGCGCGCCGACCCCGCGCGGCCCGCGTCGGGCGCCGTGCCCGCCGCCGGGTCCCCCTCGAACCGGCCGCGCGCCGCGTCCAGCATCTCCGCGCGCGCCGCGTCGTACCGCGCGATGGCCGGGGCGAGCCGCTTGTTGTCGAAGACCGGGTCGGTGGCGGGACCCGCGGGCGGCGTGGTCAGCAGGCCGTCCGGCCCGCGCTCCAGCTCCGCCCGCAGCGCCGCCTCCGCGCCCGTCATCCCCCGCGGAGGGTCTATCCAGGCGAGCAGCGCGCCCAGGTGCTGGTCCTCCAGATTGCTCTGGCCCGTCGCCCAGTGCCGGCCCAGCACCTGCGTCATGGCCAGCAGCAGCGACGAGCCGGGCACCCGCGCGCGCTCCCCGATGTGCGTCAGCCAGCGGCCGAGCAGCGGCACGCGCGGGGGAGCGGGATAGGGCGTGTCGGGGTCCTGTTCGGCGGTCCGCCGGAACCGCATGGACCGGCCGAGCAGCCGTACGTACTCCACGCCCGCCGCGCTCGGCACCAGCAGCTGCGGCGCCTCCGCGCACAGCTCGACCTCGACCTTCACCTTCTTCCCGGTCTCCGGGTCCGCCTCGGAGCGCTCGGCCGCCTCGACGTCGTCGGCGTACGCCTCGAAGTGCGGCAGCACCGCGTCGGCCAGGTCGGCGAGGAACGCGAACCGCAGGTCCCGGTCGCGCGGCTGCGGCACGACCAGCAGCCGGGGAGCGTCCCGGTCCGTCCCCACCAGCGCGCCCAGCGGCGCGCCCGCCTCGCCCGCGGTCGTCAGCGGCACCAGGACGAGGGGCCGCTCGGCCAGGTGCCGGTGCCGCACGGTCGCGCCGGGGCGCGCGTACCCGTCGCGGGCGGCCTCCATCCGCGCCAGCGTGCTGATCAGCGACATGCGCCCTCCTCCCTACGGGCCTCATGAGCTTCATGGGTCGTACGGGTCGTACGGGTCGTACGGGCCGTCGGAGCAGTCAGCCGCATCCCGCACCCCCACTGCTGTACGAGGCCGTCGCCAGCGCCTCCGCCCGCAGGGCCGCCGCGCGGCGCAGCGCCCCGAC
>NZ_JBHVHQ010001422.1:0-1247 GCF_042800135.1 Streptomyces sp. NPDC057654
CGCGCACCTCGCGCAGCGTCGCGTCCGCGATGGCGCCCGCGCGCTCGTTGCCGGTGCGCAGCACCTCGCGGACGTAGCCGCGCTCCCGCGCGTACGCGGCGCGGCGGGCCCGCATCGGGCGCAGGTACTCGTTCACGGACTCGGTGACGACCTTCTTCAGCGCGGCGCCGCCGCCCGCGCCGATGGACTCGGCGACCTCGTGCGGGTCGCGCTCCTGGCAGAGGGCGGCGAGGAGGACGAGGCCGGAGACCTCGGGCCGGTTCTCGGGGTCGTAGGCGATGTGCCGCTCTGCGTCGGTCTTGGCGCGCTTGACGAGCTGTGCGGTCTCGTCCTCGGAGGCGCCGAGCGCGATGGAGTTGCCGCGGCTCTTGCTCATCTTGCCGCCGTCGGTGCCCAGCAGGTTCGGGGCGGCGGACAGCAGCGCCTGGGGCTGCGGGAAGATCTCCGGGCCGCCGTGCGCGTAGCGGTCGTTGAAGCGGCGGGCGACGGTGCGGGTGACTTCGAGGTGCGGCAGCTGGTCCTTGCCGACGGGGACGAGGTTGCCCTTGCAGAAGAGGATGTCGGCGGCCTGGTGCACGGGGTAGGTGAACATGAGCCCGCTCACGGCGGACTGCCGGGAGTGCGCGATCTCGTCCTTGACGGTGGGGTTGCGGCCCAGTTCGGCGACGGTGACCAGGCTCAGGAACGGCAGCAGCAGCTGGTTGAGGGCGGGGACCGCGCTGTGCGCGAAGACGGTGGCCCGCTCGGGGTCGATGCCGGCGGCGAGATAGTCCAGGACGAGGCCCTCGACATGGTCGCCGAGGCGGTCGGCGACGTCCCGGTCGGTGAGCACCTGGTAGTCCGCGACCAGGACGAACATCTCGACGCCGAGGTTCTGGAGCCGTACCCGGTTGTGCAGGGTGCCGAAGTAGTGGCCGAGGTGCATCGGGCCGGTGGGCCGGTCGCCGGTCAGTACGCGGTAGTCGCCGGGGGCGCGGCACACGTCGGCGTCGAGGGCTGTGGTGGACATCGGGGTTCTCCTCGCTGGATGCGCTGGACGCGCTGGGTCGGGAGCCGTACGGGGCGGCGGCCGACAGGTCGGAGAACGCACGAAGGCCGCCCTTGCGGACGGCCCGTGGTCGTGTCTGATCGGAAGCCGTCCCGCTAGGACGGCCACCAGCTCTGACACGGAGAAAAATGCATACGGCAATGATAGCGCCCGGCGCGGGGAGCGGTCACCTGGCTCGCGGCGCGGGCGGCGGTCACTG
>NZ_JBHVHQ010001423.1:0-1245 GCF_042800135.1 Streptomyces sp. NPDC057654
CATCGCGCTGGGCGCTGCCCGGATTCACGAGTTCATCAACCCCACCCCCACGGTCTCCGGCTGACTCGACTTCTTCTCTTTTCCTTACGCGCGCCGTTCGGCGCGCGCCGCCGGGGCCGGCCTTGTGAAGGGTCTTCCCTTGTCAGACATCATGTCCGCGCACCCGCTCACCGCCTACGGCTGGGACGAGGGGTTCGCCGAGAGCTTCGCGCCGTACGCCGCCGACGGGCTCGTGCCCGGCCGGATCGTGCGCGTCGACCGCGGCCGCTGCGACCTCGTCGTGGCCGACGGCGACACCACCGCCACCGTGCGGGGCGACACCTCCCTCGTCACCACCGGCGACCCGGTCCGCATCATGTGCACCGGCGACTGGGCCGCCGTCGACCCGGAGCAGAGGTACGTACGGGCGCTGCTGCCGCGCCGCACCGCGTTCGTACGGTCCACCTCCAGCAAGCGGTCCGAGGGGCAGATCCTCGCCGCCAACGTCGACCACGCGGTCATCGCCGTGCCGCTGACCGCCGAACTCGACCTCGGGCGTATCGAGCGGTTCCTCGCGCTCGCCTGGGAGAGCGGCGCCACGCCGCTGGTCGTGCTCACCAAGGCCGACCTCGTCACCGACCCCACCGTGCTCGGCCACCTCGTCGCCGACACCGAGGGCGCCGCGCCCGGCGTGCTCGTCGTCGCGGTGAGCGCGGAGACGGGGCAGGGCGTCGACGTGCTCGCCGCGGTGCTCACCGGGGGTACGGCCGTACTCCTCGGGCCGTCCGGCGCGGGCAAGTCCACGCTCGCCAACGCGTTGTTCGGCGCGGAGGCGCAGCACGTACAGACCATTCGCGACCGCGACGGAAAGGGGCGGCACACCACCACCACGCGCAATCTGCTGCCGCTGCCGCAGGGCGGTGTGCTCATCGACACCCCCGGGCTGCGGGGCGTCGGGCTGTGGGACGCCCAGAGCGGTGTCGCGCAGGTCTTCGCCGAGGTCGAGGCGCTCGCCGAGGAGTGCCGCTTCCAGGACTGCGGGCATGTCGCGGAGCCGGGCTGCGCGGTGCTGGCCGCCGTCGAGTCCGGTGTGCTGCCGGAGCGGCGGCTGAGCAGCTACCGCAAGCTGGTGCGCGAGAACGAGCGGCTCGCCGCCCGTACGGACGCCCGGCTGCGGGCCGAGCGGCGCCGCGACTGGAAGCAGAAGCAGGCGCTGGGACGGCACATGGCGGAGCGCAAGCGCGGGCCGTCGACGATGTGATCGTC
>NZ_JBHVHQ010001424.1:0-1245 GCF_042800135.1 Streptomyces sp. NPDC057654
CTGCCCGTGCCGCACGTCGCGCCGGGCGACCCGAACGCGGGCTTCCTCGCCGGGCTGCTCGCCTCCCAGCCCGCCGAGCTGTACGCGGCGCTCCAGGGCGCCCCCGGCGACTCCCCGGAGCTGCGGCTGCGGCGCGTACGGGCCCATCTGGAGCTCGGCGAGGTGCGGGAGGCGTCCGAGGCGCTGGCCGAGCTGGAGGCGGGCCATCCGGACGACTGGCGGATCATCTGGTACCGCGGACTGCACGCGCTGTCCGTCGGCGACCACGGGACGGCGGCGCTCTCCTTCGACGCCGTCTACGACGCGTTCCCGGGCGAACCCGCGCCGAAACTGGCGCTCGGGATCTGCGCGGAGGTGCTCGGGCAGCTCGACAACGCCGCCGAGTACTACCACCTGGTGTGGGCGACCGACCCGAGCTACGTCAGCGCCGCGTTCGGCCTCGCCCGCGTCCGGCTCGGAGCCGGGGACCGGGCGGGCGCGGTGCGCGCGCTGGAGTCCGTACCGGAGTCGTCGATCCACTACACGGCGGCGCGCGTCGCGACCGTACGGGCCCGGCTGCGGCAGCGCGCGGCGCGGGACCCGCTGCTGGAGGATCTGACGGCCGCGGCGGGGCAGGTCGAGCGGCTGCGGGAGTTCGGGCTGGACGCGGTCCGCCGGGAGCAGCTCTCCACCGAGGTGCTGGGCAGCGCGCTGGACTGGGTGCTGTCCGGCCGGCCGGGCGCGCCGCCCGCCGAACGCGGCGCGCCGACGCTGCTCGGCTGCGGTGTGGACGAGCGCGGGCTACGGTTCGGGCTGGAACGCTCGTACCGAGTGCTCGCGCGCCTCGCCCAGCGCGGCGAGGAGAGGATCGAACTGGTGGAACGGGCCAACCGCTTCCGCCCAAGGACATGGGTGTGATCGATGTCGCAGATGCCGCAACTCCCGCAGCTGGCGGTGTGCCCAGAGTGCGCGGAACCGCTGGAGGCGGGTGACAATTTCTGCGGCGGGTGCGGGGCCGACCTGTCGGCCGGCGTCCCGGCGGCCGGTGAGCGCCCGGCCGGCGAGCACCCGGCCGCCGCGTCGAACGGCGCCGCCCGCGCACAGCAGGGCCCACAGCCGTATGCGCGGGACGCGTACGCGCAGGCTGACGCGTACGCACCGGTTCCGGAGGACTACCCGCTGGCCGCGCCCGCGGGCGCGGCCGATCCGGGTGCCGCTCCGGAAGGCGGTGGCGGTGGCGGCGCCGACCGCCCGTACGGACAGACT
>NZ_JBHVHQ010001425.1:0-1239 GCF_042800135.1 Streptomyces sp. NPDC057654
GGGTCCAGCACTCGACCCACCCGTACGAGCCGGGCTCGTGCCGCAGCCCGAACCCCTCGTGCGTGCCGGGCTGCCAGACACCGAAGAACGCGCCTCCCGGATCGACCGCGAGGGTCATCGTGCCGAAGTCGCCGACGGCGATCGCGTCCTCGATGACCTGGCCGCCCGCCTCCCGGATCCTGGCCGCCGCGGCGGCCGCGTCGTCGGTGGCGAAGAAGATGTCCCAGGCGGTGGGCATCCGGCCGTCGGGCTTCGGCATGAGCCCGGCCACCGGCTTGTCGTCACGCAAAGCCTGTGTGTAGTGGTGGAATTCGGGGCGGCTCGCACCGAAGGTCCAGCCGAACAGCTCACCGTAGAATCGCTTGCCCGCTTCGAGATCGGGGAGGGCCACATCGGCCCAGCAGGGCGCTCCGTCCGCAAACGCGGCCATGGGTCCGGTCCTCTCGTGCGAAGAGTGTCCTGCGCCACACGGTATCGGGGGATCACGGTTCACGCCCGCCCTTGAAATCGAACATTTGGTCAATTTCTCAGTCGGTCACGGAGCGTTGTCCACGAAAGTTATCCCCAGCCTGTTGATAAGACGATTCACCGGTACGGACCAACCCGCCCCGGGCCCCCGTGCACCTGCTGAAACGCCCCTGAACTGCCCTTGTGCCGCGGTGCACCCCCCGGCCCCCATTTGCAGGCAGCCGAATCGCGATCCGATCACCCCTCGGTAAGCTGACGGCATGACAGGACAAGTACGCACCGTCGACGGCCGAGTGGCCGGACGACGCGGCCAGGCGACGCGGCAGAAGCTGCTCGACTGCCTCAGCGAAATGCTCAGCACCGAGCCGTACCGCGACGTCAAGGTCATCGACGTCGCCCGCAAGGCGGGCACCTCGCCCGCCACCTTCTACCAGTACTTCCCCGACGTGGAGGGCGCCGTCCTCGAAATCGCCGAGGAGATGGCGACGGAGGGCGCGAGCCTCACCGACCTCGTCGCCGGCCGCTCGTGGGCCGGGAAGTCCGGGTGGCAGACCGCCGAGGAGCTCGTGGACGGCTTCCTCGGCTTCTGGCGCAAGCACGACGCGATCCTCCGCGTCGTCGACCTGGGGGCGGCCGAGGGCGACAAGCGGTTCTACAAGATCCGCATGAAGATCCTCAACGCCGTCACCAACTCCCTCACGGACTCCGTCAAGGAACTCCAGTCCAAGGGCAAGGTGGACAAGGACGTCAGTCCCGCGGCCATGGCGGGCT
>NZ_JBHVHQ010001426.1:0-1238 GCF_042800135.1 Streptomyces sp. NPDC057654
GGCCCGCGCGAGACGGAATCAGCCGGCACGGAGTCACCCGGCACGGAAGCGACCGGCACCGGATCAGCCGATGCGGATGCGGACGCCGCTACGCCCAGAGCTGGCCGTGCAGCGTCTCGACCGCGGCCTCCGTCGTCTCCGCGGTGTAGACGCCCGTCGAGAGGTACTTCCAGCCGCCGTCGGCCACGATGAAGACGACGTCCGCGGCGCGCCCGGCCCGCTCCTCCTTGCGGGCCACGCCGATCGCGGCATGCAGGGCCGCGCCCGTGGAGACGCCCGCGAAGATGCCTTCCTCGGCGAGGAGTTCGCGGGTGCGGCGGACCGCGTCCTCGGAGCCGACCGAGTAGCGGGTGGTGAGGACCGACTCGTCGTAGAGCTCGGGGATGAACCCCTCGTCCAGGTTGCGCAGCCCGTAGACGACGTCGTCGTAGCGCGGTTCGGCGGCGACGACGCTGATGCCGGGGACGTTCTCGCGCAGGTAGCGGCCGACGCCCATGAGCGTGCCCGTGGTGCCGAGGCCCGCCACGAAGTGGGTGACGGAGGGCAGGTCGGCGAGGATCTCGGGGCCGGTGGTGGCGTAGTGCGCGCCCGCGTTGTCGGGGTTGCCGTACTGGTAGAGCATCACCCAGTCCGGGTGCTCCCCGGCGAGTTCCTTGGCGACCCGTACGGCCGTGTTGGAGCCGCCCGCCGCGGGCGAGGAGATGATCTCCGCGCCCCACATGGCGAGCAGTTGGCGCCGTTCCTCGCTGGTGTTCTCCGGCATGACGCACACGATGCGGTAGCCCTTGAGCTTCGCCGCCATCGCGAGCGAGATGCCGGTGTTGCCGCTGGTCGGCTCCAGGATGGTGCAGCCGGGGGTGAGCCGGCCGTCCTTCTCCGCCTGCTCGATCATGTGCAGGGCGGGGCGGTCCTTGACGGAGCCGGTGGGGTTGCGGTCCTCCAGCTTGGCCCAGATGCGTACGTCCGGGGCCGGCGAGAGCCGCGGCAGCCGGACGAGCGGGGTGTTCCCGACGGCTGCCAGCGGGCTGTCGTAGCGCATCAGCGCATGCCGCCCGCGACGGCCGGGAGGATCGTGACGCTGTCGCCGTCGCTCAGCTCGGTGGTAATGCCGCCGAGGAAGCGGACGTCCTCGTCGTTGAGGTAGACGTTGATGAAGCGGCGCAGTTCGCCCTTCTCGACCAGGCGCTCGCGGATGCCGGGGTGGCGGCTGTCGAGGTCGACGATGAGCTCGTCGAGCG
>NZ_JBHVHQ010001427.1:0-1236 GCF_042800135.1 Streptomyces sp. NPDC057654
CCCCGGAGATCGCCGCCACCGACGGGCGCGCGCCCCGCGACCACCGCGAGGAGACCCTGACCCGGCTCTTCGCGGAGGCCCTCGCGCTGCCCCGCGTCGGCGTCGACGACAGCTTCTTCGACCTCGGCGGCAACTCCCTGCTCGCCGCCCGCCTCGTCGCCCGGGTCCGCGACACCCTCGGCGCGAAGCTCGCCATCGGCGCGCTCTTCCAGGCCCCCACCCCGGCGGCGCTCGCGGAGCGGTTGCACGAGGCGGGCGACGCCGAACAGGCCCTGGACGTCGTGCTGCCGCTGCGCGTCAGCGGCGGGCGCGCTCCGCTGTTCGTCGTGCACCCGGCGGGCGGCATCAGCTGGTGCTACTCCGGGCTCCTCGCCCACCTCGGCCCCGACCAGCCGGTGTACGGGCTCCAGGCGCGCGGCCTCACGCCCGGCACGGCCGCGGACGGGCTCCCCGCCACCATGGACGAGATGGCCGAGGACTACCTCGCCCGCGTCCGCGAGGTACGGCCGCACGGCCCGTACCGGCTGCTGGGCTGGTCGGTGGGCGGCGTCATCGCGCACACCGTCGCCGTGCGGCTCCAGGAGGAGGGCGAGGAGGTCGAACTGCTCGCCCTGCTCGACGCCTACCCGTCCGACCAGTGGCGCGGCCGGGCCGGGCCCAAGGAGGCGGACGCGCTCGGCGCGCTGCTGCGCATGGCCGGGTTCGAGTTCGACGCCTCCGGGACGCTCACCCGCGAGCAGGTCACCACCACGCTGCGCACCGAGGGCAGCGCGCTGGCCAGCCTCTCCGACCACACCCTGACGGCCGTCGTGGACATCGTCGTCAACAACGCCACCCTGATGCGGGAGCACCGTCACCGTGTCTTCGACGGCGACGTGCTCTTCTTCACCGCCACGGCGCCGCGCGCCGAGGACTGGCTGACACGGGAGGCGTGGCAGCCGTACGTCACCGGGGCCCTGATCAACCGCGACATCGACTGCCTGCATCCGCAGATGACGCAGCCGGGCCCGATCGCCGAGGTCGCGGAGGCGGTGGCCGGGTACCTGGGGGAGCGGGACTGATCCCCGCGGTGCGCCGCCGAGGTGTCACCCGTACGGCCCAGTGCGCCGTACGGAACGGACGCCTCCGGGCCCATCCTGGAAGCGGAGCGGTCGGGCGCCGGGCCCCGTCGGCCCCGGGGCCCCCCCCCGCCCGGAGGGGGCCCCCCAGAGCGGCCAGACCCCCACGGAGGCGGGC
>NZ_JBHVHQ010001428.1:0-1236 GCF_042800135.1 Streptomyces sp. NPDC057654
CACGAAGAAGGGCGCGTTCGCGCTGCCCGTCGAGAGCGCCGCGGACGTCGCCGCCATCGCGGAGGGCGCGCTGCTCGGCGCGTACGCCTTCAACGCCTACCGCAACGGCAGCAGCAAGAAGAAGGACGACAAGAGCGCCCCGCTCGCCGAGGTCGCGATCCTCGGCGGCAAGCCGCGCGACAAGGCGTACAAGGCCGTCGCGGACCGCGCCATCGCGCTGGCGGAGGAGATCAACCGCGCCCGCGACCTGATCAACACGCCCTCCAACGACCTCACCCCGAAGTCGTTCGCCGCCGCCGCGCAGACCGCCGGCAAGGAGCACGGCCTCACGGTCGAGGTGCTGGACGAGAAGGCGCTGGCCAAGGGCGGCTACGGCGGCCTGACCGGCGTCGGCCAGGGCTCCGCCAACCCGCCGCGGCTGGTCAAGATCGCCTACACGCACGCCAAGGCGAAGAAGACCGTCGCGCTGGTCGGCAAGGGCATCACGTACGACTCGGGCGGCATCTCGCTGAAGCCGGCCGGTCACAACGAGACGATGAAGTGCGACATGAGCGGCGCCGCCGCGGTGTTCGCCGCGGTCGTCACCGCCGCCCGCCTCGGCCTCCAGGTCAACGTCACCGGCTGGCTGGCGCTGGCCGAGAACATGCCGTCGGGCACCGCGACCCGCCCCGGCGACGTGCTCACGATGTACAGCGGCAAGACGGTCGAGGTGCTCAACACCGACGCCGAGGGCCGGCTGGTGCTCGCCGACGCGATCACCCGCGCCTCGGAGGAGAAGCCGGACGCGATCGTGGACGTGGCGACGCTGACCGGCGCCATGGTGGTGGCGCTCGGCGACCGCACGTTCGGGATCATGGCCAACGACGACGCCTTCCGCGCCTCGCTGCACGAGATCGCGGGCGAGGTCGGCGAGCAGTCCTGGCCGCTGCCGCTCCCCGCCGAGCTGCTCAAGGGCATGGACTCGCCCATCGCGGACCTCGCGAACGTGGGCGGCCGGATGGGCGGCGGCCTGGCCGCCGGGCTGTTCCTCCAGGAGTTCGTGGGCGAGGGCATCGCCTGGGCGCACCTGGACATCGCGGGTCCCGCGTTCCACGAGAGCGCGCCGTACGGCTACACGCACAAGGGCGGCACCGGTTCCTCGGTCCGTACCCTGGTGCGCCTCGCCGAGCGCACCGCCGCGGGCGACCTCGGCTGACGGTTCGCGCGCTGTTGTCCGTACGGCCCCGGGTCCCGTGC
>NZ_JBHVHQ010001429.1:0-1236 GCF_042800135.1 Streptomyces sp. NPDC057654
GCCGCGCCCTGTGCGGCTCATCACCGTACGGGCGGCGAGGGCCCGCCCGGTCCGGTCGCCCACCGCCCCGACCGCTCCGCCGGGGCCGGGCGATAATCGGGGGTATGAGCGATGAGCGGCAGGCCCCGGACGCGGGCCCTCAGCCCACGGAGATCCGGTTCTACGGCACGACCTGGCTGAACCACGACGGCGGCTACGCGCTGCGCCGCGCCGCCACCGCGATCGGCGCGCTCGCCGCCGCGGCGGCCGGCTGCCTCGTGCTCCGCTTCGCCTTCCAGGGCGTCACGGACGCCAAGGCCGGCAGCCTGGTCAACGTCCTGCTCGTCGTGGCCTTCGCCATCTGTAGCGCGCTCGCCTTCCGCCACACCTGGACCGGGTTCGTACGCCGTCCGGACGCCCCCGTCGACGCCGCCGCCGAGAAGTCGATGCGCAGCATCCGCGTCATCGGCTTCGTCGGCATCCTGCTCGCCTACTTCTGCCGCACCTTCGTCGAGGCGCCGGGCGAGAAGCTGCGGCGGGCGGAGTACGAGGAGGAGCGCCGCCGGTACGAGCGCCGGCGCACGGCCCGTACGGGAAACCCGGCGGGCAAGGCGAAGAAGCGCAAGAACCGCTGACGGCCGGGGCCGCCCAGCCTTGGCTCCGCGTACGCCCGTACCGGCTCAGCCCCGCCGCCGCGCCCCGCTCATCGCGCCGATGAGCCCGATCAGTCCGGCCACCACGGCACCGCGCCACAGGCCGTCCCACAGGCTGCCGAAGAAGCCCTCGCTCGTCAGGATCTGACGCATCAGGAAGTCGCTGACCAGCAGCAGCGCGGCGGGCACGGTCGCGACCTGCCAGGGGTGACTGCGGGCCCAGCGCCGGATGCGGTGGTCCGCGGCGCCGCCACGGCCTCCGAGGGCCGCGCACGCGCCGCCGGCCAGGAAGAACAGCATCAGCGCGAGGGAGAGCGCACCGGCCACGACGCCGAGGCCGAAGTCACCGGTGATCGCGTTGAAGCCGAGCGACACTCCGCCGCCGAGCGCGCCGACCGTGGCAGCGGTCCGCCACGGACCGAGACTGGCCGAGGCCACGGCCAACTGCCGCTCCTCGGAACGGGATACCTCACCTGAACGGTATGAACGACTCATACCGCCACGCTCCCGCCCCGCGCCCGCGAGCACCATGGGGGATGACCCTGACCGGCCCCGGAGTTAGCGGCCAGGGCCACCCGGGTCGCACCCTGACACCCCTCGGGCC
>NZ_JBHVHQ010001430.1:0-1235 GCF_042800135.1 Streptomyces sp. NPDC057654
GCGGCGCCGGATGATGCGCGGGATGCCGATCCGGGGGTCATGGCCCACGCCTCGCGGGGAGCCACCCCTGTTGGCAACGCTCAGCGCGGCATCGCCATCGGCGCCACGCTCCTGAGTCAGGTCACGGTAGTCGTGCGTCCAGCCCATACCGAGCTAAGTGCCCCTCAAGGGTGGTCCGTAATCGCCTGGGAGCCCGTCAATTGGCCTATGCGCCAGGCAATTGGCTGTTCGAAGGATGTGTGTTCGCCCGTGGCGGGCGGCTGGATCCGGGGCCGCTGAGCCGCCCGACGGGCCGGGAGGGCCGTGCGGCCGGCCCCGCCTCACGAGATACGGCGTTCCCTCGGATTCCTGGAATTCCCCCGATCGTGGACCCGTGACCGGTTGGCGCGAATCGCCTGCGGAGCTCTCCCGAGAGGGCGTCTAACGGTCCGGTTCCGGGTCCTTGAGCCAGTTCACCAGCTCCGCCGAGAACGCCGCCGGGTCCTCCTCGTGCGGGAAGTGCCCCAGGCCGTCGAAGAGCCGCCAGCGGTACGGGGCCTCGACGTACTCGCCGGAGCCCGCCGCGCTGCGGGTGCGCATCACGGGGTCGAGCGAGCCGTGCAGATGCAGCGTCGGCACCCGCACCGGCCGCCGCATCCGGCGGTTGAACTGGATGCCGTCCGGCCGCGCGATCGACCGCACCATCCACCGGTACGGCTCGATGGAGCAGTGCGCCGTCGACGGGATCGACATGGCCCGCCGGTAGACGTCCACGGCCTCGTCGTCCGGCACCCGCGGCCCCGACCAGTCGCGCATCAGCCGCCCGATCACCGCCGCGTCGTCCGCGACCAGCTGCCGCTCGGGCAGCCACGGCCGCTGGAACCCCCAGATGTATGAACTCGCGGCGCTCTGCTTGACGTCCGAGACCATCGCCGCGCGCCACCGGCGCGGATGCGGCATCGAGGACACCGCCAGCCGCCGCACCAGCTTCGGCCGCATCACGGCCGCCACCCACGCCAGATAGCCGCCCAGGTCGTGCCCGACCAGCGCCGCGTCCGGCTCGCCGAGCGAGCGGATCACGCCGGTGATGTCGAGCGCGAGGTTGGCGGGGTCGTACCCCCTGGGCGTACGGTCGCTGCCGCCCACCCCGCGCAGGTCCATCGCCACGGCGCGGAACCCCGCGTCGGCGAGCGCCGGCAGCTGGTGCCGCCACGTCCACCAGAACTGCGGGAAGCCGTGCAGCAGCAGCACCAGCG
>NZ_JBHVHQ010001431.1:0-1234 GCF_042800135.1 Streptomyces sp. NPDC057654
GGGGCACGAGAGCGCCCACGCGCCGAGGACGAGACTGCCGAGCCGGAAGACGGTTCGCCTGATGGCCATGGGGCACCTTCGCATCTCCTCGCCTCGGGGACGCTCACCGACCGGCGAACCCGCCGTTCCCGAGGACCGAATGGCTGATACCCCGGCAGCGGGCCCGGGACGCCCGAATCACCGCGCACCAGCCCGATCCGTACCGCGCGAGAGGCCCCGGAGGCCGGTGTGTTCTAGGCGAAGCTCAGCGTGCGGTACACCGTCACGTTCCCCGCCAGTTCCTCGCACGCCTGCGCCGCGGCGGCCAGCCGGCCCACGCACGCCGGGTCGGCGGTGTCCAGGAGGATGCCGAGCGTCGTCCCGCTGTGGCCGACCACGACGCCGAGCCCGCCCATCTCCTCGCAGATCGCGATCATCGCGTCGAGCGACTTCTTGTGGCGCAGCGCCTGGTTCATCCGCGCGCTGCGCGTGGCGACCGCGCCTGCCTCCGCGAGGTCGCCGCGCGCCACCGCGCCGGTCAGCCGCGCCAGCAGCCGGGCGTACTCGCGCTTGTCCGCGGCGGTGAAGGGCTTGGGTATCCGGTTGAAGTCGACCGTGTCCACCGCGCCGCCCTCGTCAATGCTCACCACGGCCATCGACGGCAGGGACCCGAGCCGCGCCCGGAGCCGCACGCTGCGGTGGTGGAAGGCGACGACGGCGGGGTAGAGCACGCCGTCGGTGGGCTCGATACGGGCCAGGTACCGCTCGATGCGGCGCGGCGGCATCGGCAGGTCGAGGGCGTTGCCCACGGCGCGGGCGGTGGCCACCAGATCGGCCGAGGAGCTGGCGAGCCCCTTGCCCTCGGGCAGCATGCTGTCGATGGTCAGCAGGCCGCCGCTGGGTTCGGGGGCGTCGTCCATGATCATCGAGACGAGCCGCAGCGCCTTCTTCTTGTGCGGCGGCCATACGTGCAGCCCGCCGCTGTCCGGGTACGCCTGGAAGGTCACCGACGTCCACCGGGCCACCGGCAGCGTCACCAGGAAGTCGCCGTCGTCCTCCGGCAGCACCCCTTGCAGCAGCTCGCCGAACGTCCCGAACGTCGAGCTCATGCCGGTCGCGCCCGTGCGGCGCCCTCCGGTGAGCGCGACTTCCCCCGTCATCGTCATAAAGATCTCCCGATCTCCGCTATGCCTGCGAACCTTGCTGGGACCGTCCGGTCGGTGTCGGTTTCGGTTTCGGTGTCGGCGCCTGTGCC
>NZ_JBHVHQ010001432.1:0-1226 GCF_042800135.1 Streptomyces sp. NPDC057654
CCCCGAAGCCGAGCGACTGGCCCGGAGTCGGGTGCACACGGCGAAGACGGCGCTCGGCGAGCGTGGCGCCCCTTGGTGGGAACAGTCCTCCGCCGAGCGGCGCCGACGCTGGGAAGACGGGGCCGCCGGACTCGACGGCGACCGCCCGGACGGCCGGGCGCCGCCCACGGCGGCCGCTCCGCCGGACTGACCGGCGCGTCGTCTCCCGCCGCCGTTCATCCCGCGCCCGTGTCCGCGGGGTCTGGGAAGGTGGAAGGGACCGCACTGTGCTGAGGGCCCGCTCACCTACTCGCAGCCGGAGGTTCGGATGCAGCCCATCGCCCCGGCTCCGGCCGCGCCCGAGAGCGGGCTGCCCGTCCTCGCGGAGCTCGCCGAGCAGCTCGCGGCGGTCGCCGGGCGGGCCGAGCCGGAGCCTGCCGGGGGAGGCCCCGCGCTGCGCACCGCCGCCTGCGGGTACTTCGCGCGGCGCGGACTGTGGACGGGCGCGGAGCAGCTGGTCGCCGCGCCCGGCGCGCAGCCCCTGCTGCTCGCGCTGCTCGCCTCCGTGGGCGGCGACGTGCTGCTGACCCGCCCCTGCGCGGCCTGGTACACGCCGGTGGCCCGGCTGGCGGGCGGGGACTCGTACCACGTGCCGGTGCCGGCCGAGTGCGGCGGCGTGCCCGACCCGTTCGCGCTGCTGGAGACCGTACGGCGGATCCGCCGCGAGGGCGGCAGGCCCCGCGCCCTGGTGCTGTCCGTCGCCGACGACCCCACGGGGACGCTCGTGCCGCCCGAGACGCTGCACGAGGTGTGCGAGGCGGCCGAGGCCGAGGAACTGCTGATCATCAGCGACGAGACCTGGCGGGACACCCGCTACGACGCCCACGGCACCATGGTGGTCGGCCCCGCCGAGATGTGCCCCGGCCGCACCGTGGTCCTCACGGACCTCGCGGGCTCCCTGACGCCCGCCGCCTGGCCCGCCGCCCTCGCCCGTCTCCCGGACACCGCGTACGGCCGGGCCCTGCGCGCCCGTACGCTCTCGACCTGCACGGCCGTACGGGCGCAGCTCGCGCCCCCGGTCGCCGCGGCGGCCGCGTACGCGCTCGACGAGCCGGAGCCGGTACGGGCCCGGACGGCCGCCGCCGCCCGGCTCTTCGGGGCGCTGGCCGCCGCCGTGTACGGCCGCCTCACCCTCGCGGGGGCCCTGTGCCGGCCGCCGCAGGCCGGGCCGTTCCTCTACGCCGACC
>NZ_JBHVHQ010001433.1:0-1226 GCF_042800135.1 Streptomyces sp. NPDC057654
GTATTCGGCTCGGCCGGGTGCGGGTCTCGTCTCGGACCCTCCGGGTCCAGAGCGCCGGCAGCGGGAGGGAGGGGGTGGGGCTGCTGCCGGTGCACTGCCTGCCGGTTGGTGTGCGGCTGGGGTTCAGACTGGCTCCGCTGCGCTGCGCCGCTGGCAGCTGCCGCGAAGTGGCCGTTGCCGGTTGCTCGGGCGCGGGTGCGGGTGCGGGTGGGTCTCGGACCCTGCGGGTCCACAGCGCATGCAGTGACGGATGGGACGGCGGTGGGGGCCGCTGGGGGCTCCGCTGCGCTTCGCGGCGGGCTACCGGCAGGTAGGGTGTGGTTACCGCCCGACAAAAGCGCCTTATCGGACGCGGAACTAGGCCGCAACTGCACCCTGTTGAAGGGTGAACCTGGCGTGTCGGACATACCGGGTGCAGTGGCCGTCGGAGTGGGGTTTCCCCAGCCAAGGGCCCTCCTCATACGGGCGGAAACCGCACCCCGAACGGCCAGCGCCCCCGGGCGCAGCGCAGCGCGCCCCTTCACTTCGGCCGCCGTGGGCCGCAGGCCCGAAACGCCCCCGCACCCGACTACTGCTCATCAATACGCGGTGTCGGGAGGGTTTTGCCCTTGCGAGGCCACGGCGCGAGCGGCGACGGGGCTGGGGTTGGGGCGGGTTCGCTGTCTGCCGCCGGGGTGTGGGCTGGTGCCGCGGGCGGCTGGTGGGTGGGACGGTATTCGGCGTGGGTGGGTGCGGGTTTCGTCTCGGACCCTCCGGGTCCACAGCGCCTGTAGCGACGGGTGGGGCGGTGGTGGGGACCGTAGTAGGCTCCGCTGCGCTTCGCGGCGGGCTACCGGCAGGTAGGGTGCGGTTACCATCCGACAAAAGCGCCTTATGGGACGCGGAATCGGGCCGCAACTGCACTCAGTTGAAGGGTGAACCTGGTGTGTCGGGCATATCGGGCGCGACGGCCGTCGGAGTGGAGTTTCCCCAGCCGTGGGCCGCTCTTCTACGGACGGAAACCGCACCCTGAACGGTCGGCCGCCCCCGGGCGCAGCGCAGCGCGCCCCTTCACTTCGCCTGCCGTGGGCCGCAGGCCCGAAACACACCCGCACCCGAGCAACTCGCAATAACCCCATCGCGGCAGCAGCCAGCGGCGCAGCGCAGCGGAGCCAGCCCTGACCTCAGCCACAAACCCACCCGCCAGGCAGCGAACCAAGCGCAACCCCGCCCCCTCCCCCTCCGCT
>NZ_JBHVHQ010001434.1:0-1206 GCF_042800135.1 Streptomyces sp. NPDC057654
GAGGTAGACAGGGCCCTCCGCGGTGCGTTCCAGGTGCCGGAAGCGGGCGCCGAGGACGCGGCCGTCGATGACGGTGGCGCCGTTCGCCGCGAAGACCATGTCGGGCAGGCCGCCGACCGGCTCGATGACGTCGACGGTGTGGCCGAGTTCGCGGTACAGGTCGCGCAGCCGCTCCCACTGGACGAGCGCGAGGCCGCCGTCGACGGGCTTCTCGGGCTCCATCCACGGGTTGATGGAGTAGGTGACGTCGAAGTGGCTCGGGGTGCACATCAGCAGGCGGCGCCGGGTCGCGGTGCGGACGGCCAGGGCCGGATGGGCAGGGGCCGGATAGCCAGGGGCGGCGGGGACGTCGGTGGCGGCGGGCGTGGTGCGGCGGGTGTCGGGCATGGCGATTCCCTTTTGGTTTCTCTTGTGGAGTATCGGCGCGCCCGGTGTGCGGCGCGTGAATCCCGCGTGAATCGGGGCGGGCGGACCGGCCGCGGACTGTGGTCCGTTGGCCGGAATTCGGTTCCCGGCGGCCCTGTCCGGGTGAAATCCGGTCGGTATCATTTCCCTTCAACGGGAGGAAGGAGCGACAGTGCGTGATGCCGTCGCCAATGCCGTGACTGCGGAGGGGATCGACCCTCAGGAGTTCCGGTCAGTCATGGGACATTTCTGTTCCGGCATAACCGTCGTGACGGCCATCGGCCCGGACGGCCCGGTGGGGTTCACCTGCCAGTCGTTCAGCTCGTTGTCGCTGCGGCCGCCGCGGGTGCTGCTCTGCCCGAGCCGGTCCTCGACGACCTGGCCGGTCATCGGCGCCGCCGGGCGCTTCTGTGTGAACGTCCTCGCGGCCGGCCAGGAGGGGCTGAGCAATGGTTTCGCCCGGTCCGGCGGCGACAAGTTCGACGGCGTGGAGTGGGATCTCTCCCCCAATGGAATGCCGTTGCTCTCCGGTGTCGCCGCCTGGGTGGACTGCGAACTCCAGGCCGAATACGACGGCGGGGACCATCTCGTCGTCACCGCGGATGTCCATGGACTCGGCGCGGGCGACACGGCCGGCCCCCTGCTCTACCACCGGGGGAAGTACGCGCGGATTACTCCGCCGCTCGCGGTCTGAGCGTTTATCGCTTTCGCGGATTCCGGCTCCGAGAAGAACTCCTGCGATGCGGTACGGCGCGGGGTCCGCTCGCCCGGCGGGCTCCGCGTACCCGGCCGGCCCCGTAC
>NZ_JBHVHQ010001435.1:0-1203 GCF_042800135.1 Streptomyces sp. NPDC057654
TACCGATGGGGAGCGGCTCGTACGGAGCGGAGCGCCCGGCTCCGGGCACCGAAGCGCGTCCCGCGCCATTGGCGCCATCGGCCCGCGTCCGCGCTCGCGTGCGAATCCGTTTCATCCGACCGGCGCGCACCGGATAAAGTCGGGTCCCTTATGAGTGCCACCCTCGTCGCCAAGGATCTCGCCGCCGGACACGGCGACCGCACCCTCTTCTCCGGGCTCGACCTCGTCGTCGCCCCCGGCGAGGTGATCGGGCTCGTCGGAGCCAACGGCGCGGGGAAGTCGACACTGCTGCGGCTGTTCGCCGGGCTCGACGCGCCCGAGGAGGGCGAGCTGCGGCTCAGCCCGCCCGGTGCGACCGTCGGGCATCTGCCGCAGGAGCCCGAGCGCCGGCCGGGGGAGACCGTACGGGCCTTCCTGGCGCGGCGCACCGGCGTGGCGGCGGCGCAGGCGGCGCTCGACGCCGCGACCGAGGCGCTCGTCGAGGGCGCGCCGGGCGCGGACGACGCCTACGCGGCCGGGCTGGAGCGCTGGCTCTCCCTCGGCGCCGCCGACCTCGACGAACGGGCCGAGGAGACCGCCGGCTCCCTCGGGCTGAAGATCGACCTCGACCGGCCGATGACCAGTCTCTCCGGCGGCCAGGCGGCCCGCGCCGGACTCGCCTCCCTGCTGCTCAGCCGCTATGACGTCTTTTTGCTCGACGAACCCACCAACGATCTCGACCTGGACGGCCTCGCCCGCCTGGAGGAGTTCGTCACCGGGCTGCGCGCCGGGACGGTCCTCGTCAGCCACGACCGTGAGTTCCTGACCCGTACCGTGCACCGGATCGTCGAGCTGGACCATGCCCAGCAGCAGGTCAACGTCTACGGCGGCGGCTACGCGGCCTATCTGGAGGCGCGCGAGCGGGCCCGGCGGCACGCGCGCGAGGCGTTCGAGGAGTACGCCGACACCCGCGCCGGACTCCAGGCCCGTGCCCGTACCCAGCGCAGCTGGATGGAGCACGGCGTCCGCAACGCCCGGCGCAAGGCCACCGACAACGACAAGATCTCCCGCAAGACCCGCGTCGAGTCGACCGAGAAGCAGGCCGCGAAGGCCCGGCAGACCGAACGGATGCTGGAGCGGCTGGAGGTCGTCGAGGAGCCCCGCAAGGAGTGGGAGCTGCGCATGGAGATCGCCGCCGCGCCCCGCTCGGGCGCGGTCGTGGCC
>NZ_JBHVHQ010001436.1:0-1201 GCF_042800135.1 Streptomyces sp. NPDC057654
GGTTATGCCCTGAGGGCTAGCGGCGGCCGCCGCATCCGGCGTGGCCGCAGCCACCGCAGAAGCCGCCCCTGTTGCATTCGCAGCCGCATTTGCCGCTGTTCTGGTTTTCCATTTCGATCTCCTTTTCTTTTTGGCATTTCCTGAATGCCTTATTTATATCTTAATGGCAAATACCCTAAAAGCAAGGTGTGCACATTTGAATGCGAACGGTATTTCAGCAATTCAATTCCCTAATTCGTGGCTGGAATGAGGTCGGGCCACTTCACCGCTTCCAGCGCGCGCCGGTGGGTGTCCGGTACGGGCACCGTCGGGTAGCCGAGCCAGTCCAGCCCCATCGCCGCGAGGATGGTGGCGTCGGCCATGTCGTAGCGGCCCGGCCCTTCGCACTCGACGCCGTAGCGGTCGATGGCCGCGCTGCGCACCATGCCCTTCGCAGCTCGCGACCGTTCCTTGCGCGGCAGGTGCTGGGCGGGGTTCGCGCGGCCGGTCGCATAGATCGTGCGACCGTGCGGGGTCACCACGGCGTACGGGACGCGGTGCCGCCACAGGTGCTGCGTCACCAGCCACCACAGCCCCGCCAGTTCGTGATGCCCGGCCTGGGCACCCCGGGCGTACGCGGCGCCCTCGACCACCACCAGGTCGGCATCGTCCTTCACGCACAGGCCGATGGCGCCCACGAGCCAGTCCAGCCGCTCATGGCTGCGCCGCTTGCCGGGGCGGGCCGCCAGTGCCCAGTGGGCATCCGCGACGCCGGTCGAGGTCAAGGAGAGATCCAGACCGATCACTCGCGGCTGCCACTCCCCCTTCGCCTGGACGCTGGGCAGGGTGACGGGCGCGCTCTGCGACGGCGTCGTCATCGCGCCGCCTCTGCGCGAGGGTTGGCCGAGGAGATCACCGCGGGCCCTCCGCTACGGCGGCGAGGTGCTTGGTGATGAGGCGATCGGCTTCGACCGTCGCCTCCGCTTTCAGCGGCGCGACCCACTCCCCGAAGTAGCTCTCGGCAGGGCCCCACAGGTACCAACCGCTGTCGTAGTAGCCGTCCTTCAGGTTCCGCTTCCGGTAGGTCAGCTCCCACCATCCGCTGCGCCAGCGCCACAGGCGGCGCGGCTCGGCGTCGGGCATCCAGCCCGCGCGCTCGACCAGGTTCTGAAAGCGCGCCAGGTCGATGCGCATCATCGCGCGCTCGCGGGCGACGTCGGAC
>NZ_JBHVHQ010001437.1:0-1197 GCF_042800135.1 Streptomyces sp. NPDC057654
GGAGACCGTACGGGCGGTACGCCTACGGCCGGTCGCTGGTGACCAGGGAGCGGTGAGGCGTCAAGGCAGCTCACCCTCCCCGGCGAGTCGGATGGCCTCGTCGAGCAGCGCCTCGACGATCTTCGATTCGGGAACGGTCCTGATGACCTCCCCCTTCAGGAAGAGCTGGCCCTTGCCATTGCCGCAGGAGACGCCGAGGTCGGCCTCGCGGGACTCGCCCGGACCGTTGACGACGCAGCCCATGACGGCGATGCGCAGCGGGTGCGGGAAGCCGTCGAAGGCGGCCTCGACCTGGGCGGCGAGCTTGTGGATGTCGACCTGGAGGCGGCCGCAGCCGGGGCAGGAGACGATTTCGAGCTGACGGGGGCGCAGGCCCAGCGATTGCAGGATGTGATTGCCGGCCTTGACCTGTTCGACCGGCGGGGCGGAGAGGGAGACGCGGATGGTGTCGCCGATGCCCTCCGCCAGCAGCACGCCGAAGGCGACGGCGGACTTGATGGCGCCCTGGAACGCGGGGCCCGCCTCGGTCACGCCCAGGTGCAGCGGATAGTCGCAGCGCTCCGCCAGCGCCCGGTAGGCGGCGATCATCGTGAGCGGGTCGTGGTGCTTGACCGCGATCTTCAGATCGGTGAAGCCGTGCTCCTCGAAGAGCGAGCACTCGTGCAGGGCCGACTCGGCGAGCGCCTGGGGCGTCGCGGAGCCGTATTTGTCCAGCAGCCGCTGGTCCAGGGAGCCCGCGTTGACGCCGATGCGGATCGGGATCTTCGCCGCCGAGGCCGCCGCGGCGATCTCCCTGACCTTGTCGTCGAACTTCTTGATGTTTCCGGGATTGACGCGGACCGCCGCACAGCCGGCGTCGATGGCCTGGAAGACGTAGCGCGGCTGGAAGTGGATGTCCGCGATGACGGGGATCGGGGACTTCGCGGCGAGCGCCGGAAGGGCCTCGGCGTCGTCCTGGGAGGGCACGGCGACCCGCACGATGTCGCAGCCGGCCGCCGTGACCTCGGCGATCTGCTGGAGCGTCGCGTCGATGTCGGCGGTGTTGGTGGTCGTCATGGTCTGCACGGAGACCGGTGCGCCGCCGCCGACGGGGACATCGCCGACGTTGATCCGCCGCGTGGGGCGGCGCACCGGGGTCTTGGGGGGAAGGGCCGGCAGGCCCAGATCGATGGCGGTCATCTTCAGACCCTCCGTACG
>NZ_JBHVHQ010001438.1:0-1195 GCF_042800135.1 Streptomyces sp. NPDC057654
GTCGTCGTGCTGCGCTACTTCGAGGACCTGAGCGTCGAGGAGACGGCCGCGACGCTCGGCTGCCGGCCGGGAACGGTCAAGAGCCAGGCGTCGAAGGCGCTCAAGGCGCTGCGCGGTCAAGTGCGGGAGTCGATGGCGGAAGGGGGTGCGCGCGGTGAGCGAGGCTGACGAGGAGCGGGAGCTGCGCCGCCTGCTGGAGCACGCCGTGCCCCGGCTCTCCGCCCCGGAGCAGCGGATGCGCCAGGTGCGCCGCCGGGTGGCGCGCCGACGTCGGCGGCGCATGGCCGGACTGGGCGCGGGCGTCGCCGCGGTGGCGCTGTGCGCGGTCCTGTCGTGGCCGTCCGCCTCCCCCGCGCCGACGAAGGAGCCGATTCCGGTGGCGTCCGCGCCTGCCGAGCGCCCTGTCCGCTACGCCGAACTGCTGGACCTGGGGTACCGACTGCCGCGGGGCTGGTACGCGCAGGGCCCCACCGCCCAGCCGGACAGCGCCTCCCCGACGGCCTTCGCCGCCACCCAGCCGCTGTCCGGGCGTCCGGCGTGCACGGAGAAGACCGCCGTCGCCGACTTCTGCGGGCCGCTGGACGCGCTCGACAGCGGCGGCGCGCTGGTCGCGTTCCAGCGGGTGCCCGGCGAGACGTCGGCGGCGGAGTCCTTCCGCCTCCGGCCCGAGAAGTCGCCGACGCCCGAGTGCCGGATGATCGGCGGCACCCGCGAGCTGACGGCCACCCGAACCGTCCTGCGCGAGGCCACCCCCGACATCGGGACCGGCGAGGACAGGTCGATCGCCGTGACCGTCTGCCTGCGGGAGCCCGCCGAGGCATCGCTGGCGCAGGCCCGCGAGCTGCTGGACACCACGGTCTTCAGCTCCGCTTCGCCCACGGCGACGCACGACTCCGACCGCTGACCGAGCCGCGCCGCACCCGCGCCGCCGGCCGTCCGCTCGGCGCCTCGTACGTCCGGCCGTATGTCCCGCCGCACATCCAGCCGTACGTCCTGCCGCTCGTACGCACGGCGCCCCGTGCACACGGCCGCTCGCGCGCGCCGCTCCTCGTCCACCACCACCTGCTCGCCTACTGAAAGGGCGCCCCCATGTCCGTACGCCTTCCGCTCGCAGCGCGCCCGCTGTGCGCGTCCCTGTTGGCCCTGGTCTGCGCGGGTTCGCTCGCCGGTTGCGGTGCGCACCCCGCCGGCGGGG
>NZ_JBHVHQ010001439.1:0-1194 GCF_042800135.1 Streptomyces sp. NPDC057654
GCTCACCTTCGCCGTCTCCGTACCCGGCCGCCACTACGCGCACAACGCCGTCTCCGCCCTCGCCGCAGGCGTGGCCCTCGGCCTCCCGGCCCACAACCTCGCCTCGGCCCTCGGCAAGTACACCGGCGTCAAGCGCCGCCTCCAGCTCCAGGGCGAGGCGGCCGGCGTCCAGGTCATCGACTCGTACGCGCACCACCCCACCGAGATGACCGCCGACCTGGAGGCCATCCGCGGCGCCGCCGACGGCTCCCGCATCCTCGTCGTCTTCCAGCCCCACCTCTTCAGCCGCACCCAGGAACTCGCCGCCGAGATGGGTGAGGCCCTCGCCCTCGCCGACGCCTGCGTCGTCCTCGACATCTACCCGGCCCGCGAGGACCCGATCCCCGGCGTCACCAGCGCCCTGATCACCGACGCCGCCACCGCCGCGGGCGCCGACGTGACCCCCGAACACGACATGGCCGCCATCCCGGACCTCATCGCCGGAATGTCGAAGCCGGGGGATCTTGTTCTCACCATGGGAGCGGGCGATGTGACGGACCTCGGTCCGCGCATCCTGGAGCGCTTGGCCCGCCGGGACAGCTGAGGAGAGTCCGCACATGCCGTACGAGATCGACAAGCCGGAAGAGCAGTGGCGGGCGGAACTGTCCCCCGCCGAGTACCACGTACTCCGCGAGGCCGGCACCGAGCCCGCCTACCGCGGCGAGTACACCGACACCAAGACCGCCGGCGTCTACTCCTGCCGCGCCTGCGGCGCCGAGTTGTTCCGTTCCACCGAAAAGTTCGAGAGCCACTGCGGCTGGCCGTCCTTCTTCGACCCCAAGGACTCCGACGCCGTCGAACTCATCGAGGACCGCTCCCTCGGCATGGTCCGCGTCGAAGTCCGCTGCAAGCGCTGCGGCTCCCACCTCGGCCACGTCTTCGAGGGCGAGGGCTACCCCACCCCCACCGACCAGCGCTACTGCATCAACTCGATCTCCCTGACCCTCACCCCTGCCGAGGGCTGAGCCGAAAGCGTCATGGGCGCGCCGCTTGAGCGGCTTGGTGCGGGTGCGATTCGGGCCTTGCGGGTCCACAGGGCGAGCGGCGGCGAGGTTGGGGCGGGTTCGCTGTCTGCCGCCGGAGGGGGGTGGGCTGGTGTCGCAGGCGGCTGGTGGGTGGGTGCGGGTTTCGTCTCGGACCCTCCGGGTCCAAGGC
>NZ_JBHVHQ010001440.1:0-1190 GCF_042800135.1 Streptomyces sp. NPDC057654
TCTGGAGGTAGTCGAGGAGCGCGAGCTCCGCGTCGATGGCGAGCGCGTGCACCTCGCCGCCGCCAGGGGCCACCGCGATCTTCCGCTCCGCGTACGGCAGGGCCTGGGTCTCGAAGAGCTGGGCGATCCCCTGCCTGCCTTCGACCTCGACCAGCAGGGTGCGTTTTCCCTCGGCGGCGAGGGCGAGCGCGAGGGCGGCGGCGACCGTGGTCTTACCGGTGCCGCCCTTGCCGCTGACGACGTGGAACCTGCTCATGATTTGGAGCCTAACCAGTCGGGCCCCGGAGTACGCACGAGGCGGGGGGAGAGAGGCATTACAGTCGCACCATGACCAAGTGGGAATACGCGACCGTGCCGCTGCTCGTACACGCGACCAAGCAGATTCTGGACACCTGGGGCGAGGACGGCTGGGAGCTCGTCCAGGTCGTGCCCGGCCCGAACAACCCCGAGCAGCTGGTGGCCTATCTGAAGCGGGAGAAGCAGGCATGAGCGTCGTCGAGGACAAGCTGCGCTCGCTCGGTCTGAACCTGCCGGAGGTCGTGCCGCCGCTGGCCGCGTACCAGCCGGCCGTACGCTCCGGCGGCTACGTGCACACGTCCGGGCAGCTCCCGATGGTCGAGGGCAAGCTACAGGCGACCGGCAAGGTCGGCGCCGACGTCACCGCGGACCAGGCCAAGGAGCTGGCGCGGACCTGCGCTCTCAACGCGCTCGCCGCCGTGAAATCCGTCACGGGCGACCTCGACAAGATCGTGCGCGTCGTGAAGGTCGTGGGCTTCGTCGCCTCGGCCACGGACTTCACCGGCCAGCCGGGTGTGGTCAATGGCGCGAGCGAACTCCTCGGGGAGGCGCTGGGCGAGGCCGGGGTGCATGCGCGCAGTGCCGTTGGGGTGGCGGTCCTGCCGATGGATTCGCCGGTGGAGGTCGAAATCGTGGTCGAGGTCCAGGACTAATCCGGCTGCGCCGCGGCGCATTCCGGGGCTCTGCCCCGAACCCCGGTCCTCAACCTCCCCCAGCTACCGCTGGGAGGTGCCCCCTGACGGGCTGGAATGGCCGGCCTTGGCCCGTACGCCTCGGGCTGGGCGGCATGGGCCGTTGTCCTCAATCGCCGGACGGGCTGGATTTGGCGGGCGTTGCCCCGCAAGTTTCCCCAGCTATAGCTGGGTGGCGGCTGAATTGGGTCGGCCTTGGTC
>NZ_JBHVHQ010001441.1:0-1190 GCF_042800135.1 Streptomyces sp. NPDC057654
CCCCCGTGGTGAGGGCCGCTTCGGCGGCCCCGGCCTGCTCCAGGGGCGGCGGGTCGGGGCGGCGGGTGTCCCGTGGCGGCGTCACAGCAGCCCCGAGGCGAGCACTTCGCGGGCCGCTCGGGCGCCCGATGCCAGGGCGCCCTGCACCGAGCCGGTGGCGCGGTGGTCGCCGCACACGTACAGCCTGTCCTCGATCCTGCCGGCACGGGACAGCGGCCAGGGCGGGGCCATGGCGGGCAGCGCGCCGTGGACGGTGCGGTGGTCGATCTCCTCCCATCCGGAGGTGTCGGTCTCGTACGCCTCGGCGAGGGCCTCGCGCAGCGCGACGGCGCCTTGGGGGGTGTGGGCGCCGAGCACCGACGCGGAGACCAGCGCGTGGCCGTGGGACGCGTAGCCGGGAACCACCTGACTCGGCACGCAGGTGTTGAGGAAGCGGCGCCGGGAGTCCAGCAGCAGCGCGGGTTCGCCGAGCGGGGGCCTGGGCGCCGCGTAGGAGTACGTGCAGACGGTCCGCGTCGGCGGCACGGCCAGCCGCGGCACCAGGCGTGCCGCCGCTCGCGCGTCGGCGGCGACGACCACAGCGGACGCGTCCAGCTCTCCGCCTTCGTCCAACAGCACGCCGGTCGGGGTCAGTTCTCGCACCGGGCTGTCGAACCGTACGGTCTTCGGCGGGAGTTTCGACGCCAGGTGTTCGGGTACGGAGCCGATTCCCGCGGCGGGCAGGGTGACGGTCCCCCGTAGGAAGCTCCGCCAGACCATGTGGAACACGCGGCTCGACGTCTCCAGAGCGTCGTCGAGGAACACCCCGGACAGAAACGGGTGCAGGAAGTTCTCCAGCAGGTCGCCCGCGATGCCGTAGCGGCCGAGCTCCTCGGCCGTCGTGCGTTCGGTACGGGCCCTGAGCGCACGCGTGGGGGACAGGGCCGCCAGGAGCGACAGGGCGGCGAGCCCCGCGCCGTCGCGTGCCGAGTGCCGTTCCTGGCGGGCGAGCCGGGGGAGGTCGCGGGGGCGGCGCGTGGGGTCGCTGTAGCGGAGCCGACCGTTCGGCGTGTGGGTCAGGACGGCGGGAGCGAAGGGGCGCAGCCGCAGCGCGCGCAGCTCTGTCCGGCGCCTCAGCTGCGGATAGGAGGTGTTGAGCACCTGGAACCCGCGGTCGATCAGGAAGCCGTCCCTGCGGTCCGTACACATAC
>NZ_JBHVHQ010001442.1:0-1188 GCF_042800135.1 Streptomyces sp. NPDC057654
GTCCCGGGCAGGCGGGGCTGCTTCATGCTCGGCCGACCCCGATATCGA
Source organism: Streptomyces sp. NPDC057654 (assembly GCF_042800135.1). Lineage (NCBI taxonomy): Bacteria > Bacillati > Actinomycetota > Actinomycetes > Kitasatosporales > Streptomycetaceae > Streptomyces > Streptomyces sp. NPDC057654. Next base: position 49 of record NZ_JBHVHQ010001442.1, read on the forward strand.
ATGCCGACGGTGCCGCCCCGAGTGTTCTTCGCGGTTTGGGTGTCTCGCGCGACAGTGGGATTGCAAGGCCGTCAGCTGGTCACGTTCACCCAGATGGGCACGGGTTATACGGTCAGCGCCGTGCCCGGATGAAATCCATTGGTGCACCTCGGCGTCCGACAGGATCATGAGCTGCTCCGTTGCCGCACCCGGGATGGCGATCGCTCATCTACTGACCTGGGAGGACCCTGTATGCCCGTTGTGCCGATAGTCCGACGCGTGTTCGGCGGCGGCGCATTCGCCGAGATCGGAGAACCCGCTCTGGCCGTCGTTGGCGAGCGCTCGCGGACGATCGCTGTGGGTGGGGACCTCGGGCCCGTCCAGTGGAGTGGCAGTGGGACCGCGGACTCCTGATGGACGGGGCATCGGGTCGGTGTCTATGAGCAGAACGGGATGCGGTGTCGGCACCTGGTGCGGTCGAGATACTCGGTTCGGGCTGTCGCCTTTCACTCCGTTCTTCCCCTGTTGGCCGTTGGTACGGGGCGCTACGACGGCGGCTTCTCGTTCGAAGGCGAGCTGCTGCTGATCCACCTGGACTCCGGCGACGTGGTGTCTGCCCTGCAGTACCCGCGGGAGGTCCTCAGCGTGGAGTGGTGCAGCGAGACGGCACTTCGGCTGGTCTTGGCGCCGTGTGACGACTGGGAGAACCCACAGGCACACGAGCAGGGTCATGCGGTCGTTGTGGCTCGCTCAGACTGGGGCGCCGTCAGGCGGCAGGGGATCAGTGCCGAGGAGCTGGCCGCCCCCGCGGAACCGGCCGTACGGCCGGATCACAGCGCGGAGGCCCGCCGAATCCTCGCGGATCTGGCGGTCTCCGTCGGTCGGCGGTGGTCCGTACGCAGGCGGGTGTGGGCCGTCGAAGGTACGGAGGACGGCCGCGTGCTGGCCGCTCTGGATGGGGTGCTGGTGGAATCGTGGCTGCCATCGGGAGACCTGCAATGGGTGGTTGAGGACGAGGAAGGCGGCCGGCAACTGGTTCTGGCCTCCGACGGCGCATCGGTCTGGACTAGTACTGCAACGGTCTTTGCCGTGACTGGTGGTCAGGTTGGTCGTTGGTGGGTTATGGGTGGGGACCTTGCTGATGTCAGGTTGTGGGCGCGG
>NZ_JBHVHQ010001443.1:0-1186 GCF_042800135.1 Streptomyces sp. NPDC057654
CCGTCAGCGTCTCCTCGTACGAGGTGTCCGCCGGCGCCGCCGCCGCGATCCTCGACAGCAGCGACGACGAGACGATCGTCGTCGCGAACGTCCCGCGAGCCCCCTTCCGCACCAGGTGCTCCGCCAGCAGCGCCCCCACCTCGTCGCCGCGCAGCATCCGCCAGCCCGCTGCCGCGGAGGGCGCCGGGACGGCCACCGCGCAGCGGTCCGCGTCCGGGTCGTTCGCGATCACGAGGTCCGGGGCGGCGCGGCGGGCCGTCGCGAACGCCAGGTCCATCGCGCCGGGCTCCTCCGGGTTGGGGAAGGCCACCGTCGGGAAGTCCGGGTCCGGGTCCGCCTGCTCGGGGACGACCGTGGGGGCCGGGAAGCCGGCGCGGGCGAAGGCGGCGGTCAGGGTGGTGCGTCCGACGCCGTGCATGGGCGTGTAGACGACGTTCGCGCCGCGGGGGGAGCCGGGGGTCAGGACCGCGTCCGTACGCCGCAGGTAGGCGTCCACGACGTCCGCGCCGAGCACCTCCCAGCCGGACTCCGGGCGGGGGACGTCGGCCAGGGCGCCGACAGCCGCGATCCGCTCCGCGATCTCCGCGTCCGCCGGCGGGACGATCTGCGAGCCGTCGCCCAGGTAGACCTTGTAGCCGTTGTCGCGGGGCGGGTTGTGGCTCGCCGTCACCTCGACGCCGGCGACCGCTCCCAGGTGGCGTATGGCGAAGGCCAGGACCGGGGTGGGGAGGGGGGGGGGCAGCAGCGCCGCCTTGAGCCCCGCTCCGACCATGACGGCCGCCGTGTCGCGGGCGAAGTCGGCGCTCTTGTAGCGGGCGTCGTAGCCGATGACGACGGTGCCGTCGCCCTGGCCCTGGTCTTTCAGGTACGCGGCGAGGCCGGCGGCGGCGCGGATGACGACGGAACGGTTCATGCGCATCGGGCCGGCGCCGAGTTCGCCGCGGAGGCCGGCGGTGCCGAACTGGAGGGTGCCGCTGAAGCGCGCGGCGAGTTCGGTGACGTCCTCGGCCTCGACGAGCTTGGCCAGCTCGTCGCGGGTGTCACGGTCGGGGTCCTCGGCGAGCCACGCCTTGGCTCGCGCGATGAGGTCTGTCTCCACGGGGCTTCTCCGGGGTGAGTGTGGGTTGGGGGTGTGCTCGGTGGTCCGGTGCCGGGGTGGTGCGGGGTGCGGGTGCGGGGTGCGAGG
>NZ_JBHVHQ010001444.1:0-1180 GCF_042800135.1 Streptomyces sp. NPDC057654
CGCTGGTGGTCGGGGCGGTGCTGGCGGTGCTGCCGTTCGTCCTGATCGCGGCGTTCGCGATCGGCGGGCAGCCGAGCGGCCGGGACGGCCGGGTGTCGCTGATCGACTCGGCGACGGCCTCCGGCGCCAACTTCACCGCGACCTGCCTCTTCGTCTCGGCGGGTTTTCTGCTGGTGGTGCCGGTGGCGCTGTTCTGCGGCGACACGGTGGCGTCCGAGGCGAGCTGGTCCTCGCTGCGCTATCTGCTGGCCGCGCCGGTGCCGCGGGCCCGGCTGCTGGCGAGCAAGCTGGCGGTGGCGCTGGGGTTCAGCGCGGCGGCGATGGTGCTGCTGCCGCTGGTCGCCCTGGCGGCGGGCACGGCCGCGTACGGCTGGGGCGACCTGCGCCTTCCTACCGGAGGCGCGCTCCCCTCCGGCGACGCCGTGCCGCGGCTGCTGCTCGTGGTCGCGTACATCTTCATCGGCCAGCTCGTGACGGCGGCCCTCGCCTTCTGGCTCTCCACGGTCACCGACGCCCCGCTCGGCGCGGTCGGCGGCGCGGTCGGCCTGACCATCGTCGGCAACGTCCTCGATGCGGTCACCGCGCTCGGCCACTGGCGCGACTTCCTGCCCGCCCACTGGCAGTTCGCCTGGGCCGACGCGCTCCAGCCGCAGCTGGAGTGGGGCGGCATGGTCAGGGGCGCGTCGGTGTCGGTGGCGTACTCGCTGGTGTTCTTCGCACTGGCCTTCCGGCACTTCCGGGCCAAGGACGTCGTGTCCTGACGCCTTGCCCGCCGAGCGGGCGGCCCGGCCCAGGGCAGCGTGTCCCCCGACGCGGGCGGCACGGCCTGGGCCGGTCGGCTTGATCCGGTGCGTCGCACGGTGGGGATGTGCCGTGCCCTGGGCCCGGCCGCAGGTCCGTGGGCTCACCCGGCCCCGTACACCGGCTGCGGCTCCTCCGCCCGTGTCAAGAGTTCCCGGGCCGCCTCCCCCGCCTCGGCCGGGGTCCAGCGGGCGCCCTTGTCGGCGGTGGGGCCGGGGCGCCAGCCCTCCATCACGGTGATGCGCCCGGCCTCGGCCTCGAAGACGCGGCCGGTCACTCCGGCGCTGGCGGCGGAGCCCAGCCAGACGACGAGCGGCGAGACGTTGTCCGGGGCCATCGCGTCGAACGCGTCGCCGCCGGGGGCGGCCATCGTCTCGGC
>NZ_JBHVHQ010001445.1:0-1177 GCF_042800135.1 Streptomyces sp. NPDC057654
GGAGTGCGCGACCATGACGGCCCCGCGCGACTGGCACCGCCCGGGCACCGGCCCGGACATCAGCGTGGAGGTGTCCCGGCACCTGGCGAGCGGCCCGGCGGAGGAGCGGCGCGGTGTGCTGATGACGGCCGCCGGGGGCCCCGGCAGCGCGGGGCTGGCGAGCCCGGCTCGTATCGTGAAGTCCGCGCCGCGGGTGGCCGCCGCGTACGACGTGGTGAGCTTCGACCAGCGCGGCGTCGGGCGGAGCACCCCGGCGCGCTGCCAGACACCGGCCGAGTTCGAGGACTTCTACGCGCACGACCTCCGCGACCGCTCGCCCGCCGCGGTCCAGGGGGTCCTGGACCGGTCACGCGCGATGGCCGAGAACTGCCAACGGCGTACGGACGGCGGCCTGCTGCCGTACCTGACCACCGAGCAGACGGCGCGGGACATGGACCTGTACCGCTCGCTGCTCGGGGCGGAGAAGATCTCGTACTACGGGGCGTCGTACGCCACGAAGATCGGCGCGTACTACGCGACGCTGTTCCCGCAGCGCGTGCGCCGGGCCGTGCTGGACAGCAACATCGACTTCACCGCCGGGACGGACCAGTGGGAGGCGGGCCAGCCGCGCGGCTTCCAACGCCGGTTCGAGCAGGACTTCCTGCCGTGGCTCGCGCGCTACGACTCGGTGTACCACTACGGGCGTACGGCCGCCGAGGTGCGGGCGACGTGGGAGGCGCGCCGCCAGGCGCTGCACGACCGGCCGCTGACCGTGGGAACGTCGGTCATCGGGCCGAACCAGCTCGACAACGGAACGATCCAGGCTGCCTACAAGGCGGCAGGCTTCCCCGATCTGGCGCGGGCGCTGGCCGCGCTGGAGCACTGGGACACCGCGACACCGGACGAGCGCGCACTCGTGCCGCACGTCTTCGACTCGTACCAGAGCCCGGAGTTCGCCGCCGAGTTCTTCTCGGTGACCTGCAACGACAACGCGTGGAGCCGTGACATCGGCCGCTGGGTGGAGCGCACCGCGCGGGACGCCCGTACGTACCCGCTCGTCGGTCCCCGCGAACTGGCCTACGCCGCCACCTGCGCGTACTGGCCCGACGCCAAGGCCCCGCGGGTGAACGTCACCGGCGAGGGGCTGCCGCCGACCCTCATGCTCAACTCGCTGCGCGACCCCGCCACGTACTACGAG
>NZ_JBHVHQ010001446.1:0-1174 GCF_042800135.1 Streptomyces sp. NPDC057654
CGAATGCAGCACCGCGCCGGCCTCGTCGAGGGCTACCTCGCCAAGACCGGACTGAACCTCCAACCCCCGTAACCTCAACCATTAAAGATCTCTAGACGCCAAGGACCTCAAGGCCGGCGACTGGCTCCGCACCCCGAGCGGCGAACTGCGAGAGGTCGCCGCCACCCGCGCGTGGACCGAGAACCGCAAGGTCTACAACCTCACCATCGCGGACACCCACACGTACTATGTACTGGCGGGCTCGACGCCGGTCCTCGTTCACAACTCGGGATCTGTCTGTGGTCTGACGGCGGAAACCCTGGATCAGGCGTGGCCGACATGGAATACGCCAGCGAATCTTGAGCACGTGATCGACCCGGCCAAGCATGGGTTTGGTGATCTAGTGGCTAAGACCGGCGGTCGGGAGGAAGCCCTTCGTGCGATCATGGATAGCCTCCGTGGCGCTACGGACTTGCCAGCCGTGGGAAGGTATGAGGTAAATCGGGAAATCGGGGGAGAGATGGTAACGATCCGAGGAGCCATTGTGAATGGAATCCCCAGACTCGGTACAGCATTCATTCCTGGAAAGTTTCCTGGCTAGGAATATCGCTTCGGTGTGCCCCACGAGTGGGCGGAAGTGCAAAGAACATTTGTCGCGACCGCCCTGAAGGGGCGGCTATCTGGAGGTTCCTTCCGTGCCCGTTGAGATCACTCCTCGCCCCATGAGCTCAGGCGAGAGGGATGTGGTTGAGTTGATCCTCGCCAATGAATTCCCTGGCGCAGTTGAACTGCGGGCTCAAGTCGACTTTGTGCAGGTGGTTGCAAAATGGGGGATAGATTCAGCCAGCGTCGACCTGCTGGTGCTGGAAGGAGCTCCTCGGTCGCCGGGAGTCACCGGCGTGATTCCGGTGGATGCAACAGTTATGGATGAAGCGGCTTCACTGTTTGGGGAGATCCTTCTCTGGGCTGTGGATGGCTACCTCTCTGCAATCGAATACGCTTGGTACGGGGATGAGCCGCCTAGCACCCTTCCAGATATCGCAATGATCACCATCGATGCGCGATCCTAGCCTCGATCTTTCTTGACGGTCCGCCGACGGAGTCGGCGGACCGGTTCGCTTTTGGGGGCTGAGGGCGGGCAGGCCGACGGCCCGCGTGTCGCGTCGGGGGGGGGCCGGGTTCCACTGCTCCGGGG
>NZ_JBHVHQ010001447.1:0-1174 GCF_042800135.1 Streptomyces sp. NPDC057654
GTCGTGGGCTCCGCCTTTTTCTCTGGGCACGCAGACAGGAAAAAGAGTCTGGACAAAAATAATTGTCGGTGGGAGGGTGGGGTCATGTTGGACGTGACAGTGATCGAGGACCCCGCGGCCGCCGAGAGCTCGCTCGACCCGATACGGGCCCGGCTCCTCGCCGAGCTGGCCGAACCGGCGTCGGCCGCCATGCTGGCCGCCAAGGTGGGGCTGGCCCGGCAGAAGGTGAACTACCACCTCAAGGCGCTGGAGCGGCACGGTCTGATCGAGCTGTTCGGGGAGCGGAGGAAGGGCAGCGTCACGGAACGGCTGATGCGGGCTACCGCCGCCTCGTACGTGATCTCCCCGCTCGCCCTCCCCGACGTGCAGCCCGACCCCGCCCGCTTCCGGGACCAGCTTTCCGCCCGCTGGCTGCTGGCCGTCGCCGCGCGGCTCGTACGCGACGTGGGCGCGCTGATCACGGGGGCGGCCAAGGCCCGCAAGCGGCTCGCGACGTTCGCCCTGGACGGCGAGGTGCGGTTCGCCTCCGCCGCCGACCGGGCCGCGTTCGTCGACGAGCTGACGCGGGGAGTCGGGGCGCTGGTCCGCAAGTACCACAGCGAATCGGCCGAGGGCGGGCGGGAGCACCGTCTCGTCGTCGCCCTGCACCCGGCTGTCAAGGCCGAAGCCGAAGCCGATGCCGCCGGGGCACGGTCGGCGGGCGAACCAACACCAGCACCATCAGCAGCAGCCGAGAAGTGATCGGCAAGTGCAAGTGATCGGCAAGTGCAAGTGACCGACATGAACCGCGGGAGACATCGCCATGGGTAAGGAATTCGAGATCGTCCGGGAGTTCGAGGCCCCGGCGTCGCCCGAGCAGGTCTGGGAGGCGATCACCACCGGCACGGGCGGCTGGCTGTGGCCGGTGGAGTACGAGCCGCGCACGGGCGGCGCCGCGCCCTTCGGCGGCACCGTCACCGCCTGGGACCCGCCGCACCGGCTGACCGCCCGCTCCGAGGTCGAGGTCGAGGGCGCCGAGAACCAGACGCTCAACCAGCTCGACCACACCATCGAACCCCGCGAGCACGGCTCCTGGGTGCGCTACGTGCACAGCGGCATCTTCGTGGACGACTGGGACAACCAGTACGACGGCGCCAACCAGCACACCGATTTCTATCTGCACACCCTCCGGCAG
>NZ_JBHVHQ010001448.1:0-1168 GCF_042800135.1 Streptomyces sp. NPDC057654
GACCTCCTCCAGCCGTCGCTGCGGGCCACGCTGGCCGACAGCTGACCCGGCCCGCACCAGGCCGAGCACCACAAGGTGCTCGGCCTGCTCCCCGACATCGCCGCGGCGCCGGTGCCGCTCGTCAATTCAGGGGTACGGCGCCTTCTCCATAGTTACGGTCCCGCTATGACGATCACTTATGAATGGCGCGGCGACATCGACAACGAGTCGATCGAGGCGCTGCACGCCGAGGGCTTCGACCACCCGCCGCTCACCACCGACTGGGTCGCGCAGCTGCGACGGCACAGCCTCGGCTGGGTCTGTGCGCGGCAGGAGGGCCGGCTGGTCGGGTTCGTCAACGTGGCCTGGGACGGGGGCGTGCACGCGTTCATCCTGGACACGGTCGTGGCGGGAGCGGGGCGCAATCGGGGAATCGGCACCGCCCTGGTCGCGGCGGCGGTGGAAGGGGCGCGGGCGGCCGAATGCGAGTGGCTGCACGTCGACTTCGACGACGGCCTGGAATCGTTCTACTTCGATTCCTGCGGATTCAAGACGACGCCTGCCGGGCTGATCGCGCTCTGACCTTCGCCTTTCACCCGCCGATTCCCCATGGTCCGCGTCAATTGACAGGGGCGGGCCACGGCCTCGACTGGCCGGAAGAACGGCGCTCCCTGCTGCGCACGCTCCGCGCGCACCCGAGCCCCGACGTACGCCGCCGCGCCGCCCGCGTACGGGCGTATAGGCGGTACGCGCCGCCAGTTGTGCTGTAGTACCAGGCGGCGCGCGCTTCTTGTGCGCGGGGACGAATCGGCGGCTCCCTGGTGGGCGCGACACTCGCTGGGTTCCGGTACGGAGTCCGACGGAGGTCGTATCTGATGTCCACTGTGGTTGCCGGGCCCCCGGCGCGGGGCGGTGTGCTGTCGGGGGTGCTGGGGAGTCCGTGGCTGTCCTTCGCGGGGCGGCGGCTCGGGCGGTTCGCGGTGTCGTTGTGGGTCGTGGTCACCGCGGCCTTCGTGATGATCCATCTGATCCCGGGGGACCCGGTGCGCTCCGCGCTCGGGATGACGGCGCCGGTGGAGGCGGTGGCCGCGCGGCGGCACGCGCTCGGCCTGGACGACGGGCTGCTGACGCAGTACTGGCACTACCTGCGGTCGGTGTCCGTCGGTGACTTCGGCACGTCCATGCTGAG
>NZ_JBHVHQ010001449.1:0-1168 GCF_042800135.1 Streptomyces sp. NPDC057654
GGATGCGATCCGTGGGTGTGATGCTGGGGCGGTGGCTTAGGTCGCGGTGACGTCCTGGGGTTGGTGCTGGGGGGAGTATCCTGTAGGGGTGTGAGTCATGGTGTCGGACACGGTTGAGGCGCCGCCATGGTTCGTCGGACGGCGGGGGATCACGCGGACGGGTGGTGCTACGCGGGCAGGTGACGGCCTGGCGGCGGCTCGGGCAGGCGCGGCGAGACGCGGCGTACCCGCGACGGCGCGTCGGACGCGGCGTCATACCGGCTGTTCAGCCCGGGGGTGGGTGTCTGCTGCTGCTCCAGTTGGTAGGCCAGCAGTCGCGGCCGGGTGCCGTCCGGGCACACGCCGTGCGCCCACGCGGTGCGGTGCATGTCGGCCCACATGGCGACGGCAGTACGGATGGCGTCGGACGCGTTGCCGCCGGCGCTCATGACGACGGCGAGATCGTCGGACAGGGCGGCGTCGACGCGGACGCTCGTACGGTTGCCGGGTGCCGGCGGCGTCGGACGGGTGGGGCGGTCGGTAGGGTTGGGCGTAGCCATGGGCGGGGTTTGCTCCCGTTCGTGGTCAGGGCCCGTACGGCGGTGAGGTCGCCGATGCGGGCCCGCGTTGTTGGCGGGCTAGTCGGCTGCGGCAGAGCCGCGCTGTTCGCGGAGGATGCCGTAAACGCGTGAGGGCGTCAGACCGATTTCCTGCGCGATCTGTGGGGGCTGCTTGCCGCGGGCGGCCTCGGCCAGGATTACGCGGGGGGTGACGGCCTGCGCGGCTTCTCCAGCGAGGCGGAGCGTGCGCACGTCGTCGAGGGTTAGTTCGTCGGCGAGGCGGTCGAGGTAGTCGGGGCGCTGGTCGACTTGGGCGTAGTGCTCGGCGATTTCCTGCGCGTATTCGAGCGGGTCGGCGTCGGTGGGGTTGGGGTCGCCCGCGAGGGCCCGCTCGGCGACGGTCTTGCGCTCGTGCTCCGTGATCAAAGCGAGCATTTCGTCGCGCAGCTTCTCGGCGGCCGGCCGATCGACCTGCACCCGGTTGCGCCGTGCGCGGCGGCTGATCTCCACAGAAGACAACTTGCCCTCGGCGTCCTGGTGCTCGGCGACGTTCGGCTCGTCGCTGTTGGGCTGCTCGTTCATCGCTGCTGCTCCTGTTGGTGGCCGGGGCCCGCCCCGCGGGTGCGGGG
>NZ_JBHVHQ010001450.1:0-1167 GCF_042800135.1 Streptomyces sp. NPDC057654
GGCTAGAGATCTTTAATGGTGGGGGTTCTGGTCCTGCTGACGGTTGGGCCCATGTGCGCTATGCCGGAGGTATGCGGTATCCCGATGGTGGTGGGCTGACGGCTGAGGAGCGGGCCCGGAGAGAGCAAGTACGTCTGTGGGCAGCCGAGTTGATTGAGTGCGGAGTCAGTGACGCGGAAATCGCCCGGCGGTTGCGGGTGACACGGATGTCGGTCAACCGGTGGCACCGGGCCCTCACCGCAGGCGGGCGTGGGGCACTGGCCTCGAAAGGGGCCGGCGGTGCCCGGTGCAAACTCACCGCCGGGCAGTTGCGCCGGCTGGAAGGGGAGCTGGAGGCGGGGCCCGCCGCGCACGGCTGGGACGAGGACCAGTGCTGGACGCTGGCGCGGATCGCCGAGGTGGTCCGCCGCCGGTTCGGGGTGGAGTACACGCTGGCCGGGGTGGACCTGCTGCTGCACCGGATCGGGTGGAGCGTGCAGGTTCCCGCCCGCCGGGCCGCCGAGCGCGACGAGGCGCAGATCGCCGCTTGGGAGGAAGAGCAGTGGCCCGTCGTGAAAAGACCGCGGCGGACCTGGGCGCCTGGCTCTGCTTCGAGGACGAGGCGGGTCAGGGGCTGAGGCCGCCCACCGGCCGCACGTGGGGCCGCCGGGGCCGGACACCGGTGGTGAAGGTGACCGCCGCGGGCACCAAGCGCGTCTCGGTCGCCGCGCTGCTCTGCTCCAAACCCGGGTCCAGGCCCCGTCTGATCTACCGCACCCGCGTCGACCGGGGACCACGCAAGGGCCGGCGCAAGGGCTTCACCGAGCACGATTACGCCCGTCTCTTCGACGCCGCCCACCAGCAGCTCGGCGGGCCCGTCGTGATCGTCTGGGACAATCTCAACACCCACGTCAGCGCCGGCATGAAGCACCGCATCGAGGCCCGGGACTGGCTCACCGTCTTCCAGCTGCCGCCCTACGCACCCGAGTTCAACCCGGTCGAAGCGGTCTGGGCGCACATGAAGAGGTCACTGGCGAACCTGGCCAAGCAGGGCATCGACCAACTGGCCGCACTCGTCAAGTCCCGCCTCAAGCGAATGCAGCACCGCGCCGGCCTCGTCGAGGGCTACCTCGCCAAGACCGGACTGAACCTCCAACCCCCGTAACCTCAACCATTAAAGATCTCTAG
>NZ_JBHVHQ010001451.1:0-1167 GCF_042800135.1 Streptomyces sp. NPDC057654
CGTCGAGCGCCGTCACGGACGGCGCCGTCGCGCCGAGCGCGGTGAGATCGTCGGCGGCGGCGAGGCTCACGTCCTGCGGCACGCGCAGGCCCGCCGCCTTCAGCCCGTGCAGCAGACCGAGCGCCAGGTAGCTGTTGTACGCCACGACGGCGCTCGCCCCGGCCGGCAGCTCGGCGGCGGCGCCGATCCCCGCGTCGAACGTCGGCGGCAGCGGACCGAGTACGCGCATCCGGGCCCCCGCCTCCTCCGTCTGCTCCGCGACGGCCGCGCGCCGCCGCCCGTCGGCCCACGAACCGGGCGGCCCGGACACGTACACGATGTCCCGGTGGCCCAGCTCCAGGAGGTGGCGGGCCAGGGCGGCGGTGCCCGACGCGGTGTCGAGGACCACGGCCGGCAGCCGGCCCACGCGGCGGTCGACCAGGACCAGCGGGCGGCGGGCGGCCAGCTCCCGCAGGGCCGCGTCGCTGCCCACGGGCGCGACCAGCACCACCCCGTCGACCTGCTCCGACAACCGCCCCACCAGCGCGGCCTCGCGCTCGGCGCTGTACTCGGAGACCGTGAGCAGCAGATGGTTGTCGGTCTCCTCGGCGGCCCGCTGCGCGCCCAGCACCAGCGGGGCGAAGAACGGGTTGGCGAGCGTCGGCACCACCAGGCCGACCATGCCCGTACGGCCGGTGGTCAGGGCGCGCGCCGCCCGGTTGGGCTGGAAGCCGAGGCGCTCGGCGGCGGCCCGTACGCTCTCCCGCGTGGGCCCCGCCACGAGCTCCGGGCGCATCAGCGCGCGCGACGCCGTGGCCTTGGACACGCCCGCCTCGCGGGCCACGTCCGCCAGTGTCGACACCGTTCGCTCTCCCCTCCCCGCCGGGCCCGGACGCATCCCGCGCCCGACCCATGTCATCCTATCTGCAACCGCTCTCTGCAACCGGTTTCATCGGAGGTGCGCAGCGACCGGCCAGCGACCGAAGATCCATTCCTCCCATCGAGGCCCGCCAAGGCCCATCGAGGTCCACCGAGGTAGCCATGCCCCACTCCGACGGGACGCCCGTACGGCCGTATGCCGAGCCGCCCGCCGAGCCAACCGCCGAGACGCGCGCCGGACCGGCCGACGATCCAGCCGCCGGGCCGCCCGTCGGGGCGTCGGCCGGGCCGGCCGACGAGCCGCGTACC
>NZ_JBHVHQ010001452.1:0-1165 GCF_042800135.1 Streptomyces sp. NPDC057654
GAGCGGCGCCGTCCGGCAGGACCGGGCGGCGCATTCGAAGGAATTCACTGTGCCCTGACGGGGGCACGCGAAAGCGGGGACCGTACGGTGGATCTCAGCCTGTTCTATTTCGCCAACGACAGCACCGAGCCCGGCGACAAGGGGCGCTACGAACTTCTCCTCGAAGGCGCCAAGTTCGCCGACGAGCACGGCTTCTCGGCGGTCTGGACCCCGGAGCGGCACTTCCATCCCTTCGGCGGGATGTACCCCAACCCCTCCGTGCTGGGCGCGGCCGTCGCCTCGGTGACCGAGCGCGTCGCCATCCGGGCGGGCAGCGTGGTGGCGCCGCTGCACCACCCCGCCCGGATCGCCGAGGAGTGGTCCGTCGTCGACAACCTCTCCGGCGGCCGGGTCGGCGTGGCCTTCGCCTCCGGCTGGAACTCCGTGGACTTCGCGCTGCGCCCGGACGTCTACGACGAGCGCAAGCGGATCGTCTCCGACCGGGTGGGGGAGGTGCGCACGCTCTGGCAGGGCGGCAGCGTGCCGGGCACCGACGGGCTCGGCCGGCCCGTGGACGTACGGGCCTTCCCGCCGCCCGTGCAGCGGGAGCTGCCGGTCTGGCTGACCAGCGGCGGCAGCGTCGAGACGTTCCAGGAGGCCGGGCGGCTCAAGGCGGGAGTCCTCACCCATCTGCTGGTGCAGGACCTGGAGATCCTCGCGGAGAAGATCCGCGAGTACCGCCGCGTCGCCGCCGCCGAGCACGACGGCTGGCCGGGCCATGTGGCGCTGATGGTGCACACCCTCGTCGGCGAGGACGTCGACGCCGTCAAGGAGCAGGCCCGGCAGCCCCTGACCGAGTACCTCAAGAGCTCGCTGCACCTGAGCGCCCGCTCCGTCGTGGGCGATTCGGTGGACCTGAGCACGCTGCCGCCGGAGGACGTGGACTTCCTCGCGGCGCAGTCCTTCGAGCGGTACTTCCACCAGGGCGGGCTGTTCGGCTCCGTCGAGCACGCCGCCGAGGTCGCCGCGCGCATCGGGGAGATCGGCGTGGACGAGATCGCCTGCCTCATCGACTTCGGCGTGCAGACGAAGGACGTCCTCGCGAGCCTGGAGCACCTCGGGCGGCTGCGGGAGCTGGTGGCGTCCCAGGGCTGACGGCGGCCCCCGGCGCGGAACGGCGTCCGGC
>NZ_JBHVHQ010001453.1:0-1154 GCF_042800135.1 Streptomyces sp. NPDC057654
GGGCGGTGAGCGCGCACCATGAGCGTGCCGACGTCCTGCGGGTCGGGGGCGGGAAGGATGCGCGCGTCGATGTCGGTGAAGCCGTGGCGCTTGAGGAGGTCGGTCCACCACTCGGGTGAGTAGGCCCAGCGCACCACGACGACCTTGCGGCCGGCGAGGCCGTTGCCGTACATCGGGTCGGGCCCGTAGTACCCCTCAATGGGCTCGGCCTGGGAGAAGGCGAAGGTGCCGCCGGGATTGAGGCGTCGGGCGATCAGGGGGACGAGCTGGTCCGGGTCGGTGAACCACACGGCGCCCCAGATCGAGAAGATCGCGTCGTACGAGGCGGTGGTGGAGGCCAGGTGCGTGCACGCCTCGCTCTCGACGAACCTCAACCCGGGGATGTCCTGCCACCAGTTGCGGGCGCGGGCGGTCTGCATGGCGGAGAAGTCCAGGGCGGTCACGTCGACGCCGTGCTGCTGGGCGAGGTAGGCGGCTTCCTTGCCCTCGGCGGAGCCCAGCTCCAGCGCGGTGCGCGGGCTGCCCAGCAGCTCGGCGCCGGGGCCGTGGCCCTCGTACTGGGTCCACGCGAAGACGTCGGCGGCCGGGCGCGGCTGCTCGCCGTCCCCCCGGTACGGGCGGTAGGTATCCCAGTACTCGGGCAAGGATGTCGCGGCGCGGGACATGGCACTCCTCGGGGCGGGTGCGCCACACCGTACCCGCCCGCCCGCTGCCGATACCGGCAGTTGCCGCCACTTCACCCCTTGGGGCGCGGGCAGGCGGTCAGTGGCAGTTCGCGCCGGGGCGGCACGGGCCGCACTTGGCGTAGTCCCGTTCCCACAGCTTCCAGTCCACCGCGAAGCCGTGGTCGGCGATGACCTGGGCGGTGCGTTCCACGGAGCCGTCGTACTTGAACGCGATCTCGGGGATGTGCTCCAGGAACCGGCCGTCGAAGTGCTCCGCGCACCACTCGCGGTAGTTGCGGGTGTCCAGGATGAAGACGTGGACGGCCGTGTCGACCAGCCGGCCGCAGCACAGTTCCAGGCCCTGGCCCCACGTCTCGATCGCGGTGATCAGGTAGGAGACGGCCGCGCCGAACAGGCGCTCGGCCATCACCTCGTCGAAGGGGTGGTCGCGCATGAGGAGCTGGATCTCGCGGTCCCAGACCTCGGGCT
>NZ_JBHVHQ010001454.1:0-1148 GCF_042800135.1 Streptomyces sp. NPDC057654
GCTCGGTCTCGGTGGCGGGCGCCTCGTCCGCCGGGACGTCGGCGCGCGCCGCCGGGGGGGGGGGGGAGGGGGGCCGCGCGCGGTCGACCTTGCCGTTGGCGTTCCGCGGCAGTTCGTCCACGACGCGCACGGCGGCGGGGACCATGAAGGCGGGCAGGCGGTCCGCGGCGAAGTCGCGCAGCGCGCGGGCGAAGGCCGCCCGGTCGCCGTCCGCGGCGCGCCCGCCCGTGGCGGCCGGAGCCGGGACGGCCCAGGCGACGAGCCGGCTGCGCCCCGCGGGCGACGTACGGGTGTCGGCGACGGCCTCGCGGGTCTCGGGCTGCGCCGACAACGTGCGCTCGACCTCGGCGAGTTCGACGCGGTAGCCGTTGAGCTTCACCTGCCGGTCAGCGCGACCGAGGAAGTCGAGGGCGCCGTCCGCGCGCCGACGGGCCCGGTCGCCGGTCCGGTACAGCCGCGCCCCGCGCGCCGCCGGGAACGGGCCGTCGACGAAGCACTCCGCGGTGCGCTCCGGGTCCCCGTGGTAGCCGAGGGCCAGGCCGTCCCCGCCGACCCAGAGTTCGCCCTCCTCGCCGACCGCGGCCGACGCGCCGTCGGCCCGTACGACGTGGGCGGTGGAGTTGGCGGCCGGGCGGCCGATCGGCACGGCGGTCTGCTCCTCGGAGACCCCGGTGATCTCGTGCATGGTGCAGAAGATCCCGTTCTCCGTCGGACCATAGGCGTTGATCAGCCGCCGTGGCGCGCCGTGTCGCAGCACATCGCGCACCGCCGAGGCGTTGACCACGTCGGCGGTGACGTACAGACAGCGCAGCGGCGCGAAGATCTCCGGCCGCCAGGCGGCGACTTCGTGGAAGAGACCCGCGCTGAGCACCATCACCGTGGCCCGTTCCGTCTGGATGCGGGCGGCCAGCGCGTCGGGCGAGAGCAGGGTCTCCCGGGACAGCGGCACGAGGCGGGCGCCGTTCAGCAGAGCGCCGAGGATTTCGAAGACGGAGACGTCGAACGCCATGCTGGTGGTGGCCAGCCAGGTGTCCTGAGGCCCCACGTCCAGCGGGCTCGCTCCGGTGACCAGCCGGGCCGGGGCCCGGTGCGGGACGCTGACCGCCTTGGGGCGCCCGGTCGTTCCGGAGGTGAACATGATGTACGCG
>NZ_JBHVHQ010001455.1:0-1138 GCF_042800135.1 Streptomyces sp. NPDC057654
GATGAAGCGCGCCGCGGTGGCGGCGCAGCAGCTCGGCAACGACCTGCGGCTGCCCGGCGCGACCGCGGCGGATGCCGCCGAGGGCATGGTGGATCTGTCGAAGGCCGGTTTCCGGGCGGACCAGTCCATCGACGCCGTACGCGCTTCACTCCAGCTCGCCTCGGCCGCCGACGTCGATGCCGCCACGTCGGCCCGGTACCTGGGCGACATCATGGATCAGTACGGCCTCAGCGCCGACCAGGCGGCGAAAGCATCCGACGTCCTCGCGGCCACGGCGAACAACGCCTCCGGATCGATCACCGACATCTACCACTCGATGCGGTACGCGGGCCCGGTCGCCAACTCCCTCGGAGTCTCCCTCCAGGACACCGCCGCCGCGGTCGGGATGCTCGGCAAGTCCGGGCTGCTGGGCCAGACCGCAGGCACATCGATCAGGGGCATCTTCGCGAGCCTGTCGGCGCCGACTCCGCAGCGGCGAGGGGCGTTGAAGAACCTCGGCATCGAGGCATACGACGCCCAGGGCCGATTCCGGGGTCTGCGGACGGTCATCGACGGCCTGTCCAAGGCCGAACAGAACATGACGCAGAAGGGCTTCGCCGAGAACGTCACCAAGGCGTTCGGCCGGGCCGGAATGAACGGCGCGACGGCGCTGGCCCACCAAGGCGTCGAGTCCTTCGACGCGCTGTCAGCAGCGGTGAACCGGACGGGGGCCGCCGCCTCCCTCACGGAATCACGCGGGCAGGGGCTGACCGGCGCGGTGACGCAGCTGCGCACCCAGGCGAAGCAGACGGGGCTGGCGCTCTACAACGCGATGGCGCCGGGCCTTGAGTACGTGACCCGATTGCTCACGCGGGGCATGGCGGGGGCCACCCCGTATCTGACGGCTGCGATCGAGTACGGCCGCAACCTGGCCGTGCTGTACGGGCCGGAGCTGAAGGCGAAAGCGGGAGCCGGGCTCGGCGGGCTGATCGACGAAGCGAAGGGGCTGCTGGGGCCGTTGAAGGCGCTGGGCGAGCGCACCCTCGCCACGGGCTTGAACCTGCTGATCAACGCCGGCCGCGCGCTGGGCGAGGTGCTGCGCAACGCGGCCGACGGCGCCCAGCCGGTGGTCTCCGCGCTCTCAGGGCTGGGGAAGGAC
>NZ_JBHVHQ010001456.1:0-1137 GCF_042800135.1 Streptomyces sp. NPDC057654
CGAGAGATGCTCCCGAACTGGGCGGCGGCCCCGAGCCGGGAGATGTCCCCGGGCCGGGAGACTTCCCCACGCCGGGTGGCCGCTCCACACCGGGCGGCGGCCCCGCGCCAGGCCGCAGCTCTGCGCCCGTATCCGCCTCGCCGTCGTCCGCGACCCGTGCCGCCAGGTACCAGACGCCCGCCTTCAGCACGAGGCCGTACGGTTCCAGTTCCCGTTCCGCCTCGGTGCCGGCGCTGCCGCGCCGCCGGTAGCGGGCCGTCAGCCGGCGGTCGTCCCAGACGGCGTCCGCGACGGCGGGCAGCAGTTCGGGGGCCTTCGCCTCCCGGAACCAGGCGGGGGCGTCCAGGTGGAAGCGCTGGGCCGCGCCCGCCGCCGCGTCGCGCAGCTCCGGCAGCAGGGCGGCTGAGACCTTCAGCCGGGCGGCTGAGGCGGCGTCGGCCAGGCCCATCTCACGCAGGGCCGAGGGCACGCCGGACAGGAACAGCGCCTCGGCCTCCGACCGGCCCAGCCCGGTGAGCCGGGTACGGTAGCCGCCGACGAGGCGGTAGCCGCCCGTACGGCCCCGGTCCGCGTAAATGGGCACACCCGCCTCGGACAGCGCGAGCACGTCCCGCGCGACCGTACGCTCCGAGACCTCCAGCCGGCGCGCCAGCTCCGCCCCCGTCATCGTCGGCCGGGACTGGAGCAGCAACACCATCGTGATGAGCCGGGCAGCGCGCATACGCCCATCATGCCGGTCACCGCCGACAACCGGCCGAGGGCCGCGGGCCCCGCGACGGGCGCCGTCGACGGCTTGCCACGGATGTCACCCGGAGCGCGACGCACACGGGCGCCCAGCCATCGGCCTCGGCGGCACTGAGGCTCTGCCCAGGACCGCCGAGGCGGCCGGCAGCCCCTGCCCGCGTCGTCCGTCGTCACCCGGCCCGCCGACAGGCGGTACCGAGCCGCCGCGCGGTGCCGTCGGGACCCACGGCCGGCGGGCGGCCCCGGACGCCGAAAACCCCCGGCGCGCCCCTTCTCTAAAAGAAGAGACCCGCCGGAGGCGTCCGGCACCACGGATTGTCCGGCGGCCGGGCCCGCGGTTGAGTACCGGGCCCGGCGGGCACGGCCGCCGAGTGCGGGGGAGGGGTCAGAGGC
>NZ_JBHVHQ010001457.1:0-1134 GCF_042800135.1 Streptomyces sp. NPDC057654
GACGGGCCGTGCGCGGCCCCGTCAGCTCAGGACTCGGGAAGCTCCGCCCGTACCGTACGGGCCGCGGCGACCAGATTCTCCAGCGAGGCGCGCGTCTCGGGCCAGCCGCGGGTCTTCAGGCCGCAGTCGGGGTTGACCCACAGGCGCTGGGCGGGGATGGCCCCCAGCCCCTTGCGCAGCAGGGCCGCCGCCTCCTCGACGGAGGGCACGCGCGGGGAGTGGATGTCGTAGACGCCGGGACCGGCCTCGCGCGGGTAGCCGTGCGCGGCCAGTTCGCGGGCGACCTGCATATGGGAGCGGGCCGCCTCCAGACTGATGACGTCGGCGTCGAGGTCGTCGATGGCCTGCACGATGTCGCCGAACTCGGCGTAGCACATGTGCGTATGGATCTGCGTGGCCGGGCGCACACCACTGGTGGTGAGGCGGAAGGACTCGGTGGCCCAGGCCAGATAGGCGGGCCGGTCGGCGGCGCGCAGCGGGAGCGTCTCGCGCAGGGCCGGCTCGTCGACCTGGATGACGGAGGTGCCCGCCGCCTCCAGGTCGTCGACCTCGTCGCGCAGGGCGAGCGCCACCTGCCGGGCGGTGTCGCCGAGCGGCTGGTCGTCGCGGACGAAGGACCACGCGAGCATGGTCACCGGCCCCGTGAGCATGCCCTTGACGGGCCGCTCGGTGAGCGAGTTCGCGTACGAGGTCCAGCGCACCGTCATCGGCTCCGGGCGCGAGATGTCGCCCGCGAGGACCGGCGGGCGCACATAACGGGTGCCGTACGACTGCACCCAGCCGTGCTGCGTCGCGAGGTAGCCGGTCAGCTGCTCGGCGAAGTACTGCACCATGTCGTTGCGTTCGGGCTCGCCGTGCACCAGGACGTCGATGCCCGCCCGCTCCTGGAAGGCGAGCACCTCGCGGATCTCGTCGCGGATGCGCTCCTCGTACCCGGCTGTGTCGATGCGGCCCGCGCGCAGGTCGGCGCGGGCGGTCCGCAACTCGCGGGTCTGCGGGAACGAACCGATCGTGGTGGTCGGCAGCAGCGGCAGCCCGAGGCGGGCGCGCTGGGCGTCGGCGCGCCGCTCGTACGGGGCCGAGCGGCGGCCGTCCGCGTCGGTGACGGCGGCGGCGCGGGCCCGTACCGCCGGG
>NZ_JBHVHQ010001458.1:0-1131 GCF_042800135.1 Streptomyces sp. NPDC057654
CTCCGTCAGCTCGTGCAGGTTGAGGGCCGCGTCGACCTTGGGGCGCAGCACCTGGTCCATGCGCTCTGGTGTCAGCGACTCGATGAGCGCGTCGTCGAGGACGCCCGCGGCGTGGATGACGGCGGTGAGGGGGTGTTCTTCCGGTACGCCCTTGAGCAGCGCGGCCACCGCCGCGCGGTCCGCCACGTCGCACGCGGCGACGGCCACCTGTGCGCCTGCTTCCCGGAGTTCGGCCGCCAGGTCGAGCGTCTCGGGGGCGTCCGGTCCGCGCCGCCCCGCCAGCAGCAGGTGCCGCACGCCGTGTTCGGCGACGAGGTGACGGGCCACCAGCGCGCCGAGCGCTCCCCCGGCTCCGGTGATGAGAACGGTCTTGTCACTGTCCCACCCGCCGGGGCTCTTCTCGCCTGTCACCTCTTCCCGCACAAGCCGCGCGGCGAACAACACACCCTTCCGGAAAGCGAGTTGGGGTTCACCGCAAGCCAGCGCGGCAGGGAGCCGGGTGGCCGCGGCCGCCGGGTCGTCGGTGTCGAGGAGCAGGATGCGGTCGGGGTGTTCGGACTGCGCGGATCGCAGGAGCCCGCGGACGGCCGCGGCGGCGAGGTCGGTGAGCTGTTCGCCGCGGGCGGTGGCGACCGCGCCGCGGGTGAGCAGGACCAGGCGCGCGTCCTCCCAGCGGGGGTCGGCCAGCCATTCCTGGGTGAGCGGCAGAACCCGGTTCAGGGCGGCCCGTACTGACGCCGCGTCGGCTGTGGTCTCCAGGGTCTCCAGGGTCTCCAGGGTCTCCAGGCAGGGGACGACGACCACGGCGGGCAGCGGCATGCCCTCGTCCACCGCGGCGGTGAGCGCCGCGAGGTCGGGGTGGCTGTCGGGGAACAGGTCTCCGCCGCCGATGACCGCCCAGTGTCCGAGGTGGTCGGCCGGTCCGGCGACGCCGGGCAGCGGAGTCCACTCGGTGCGGAAGAGGGAGTCGGAAGCTCCCGCACCCGCTCCGGCCGAACGGAGCGCGTCGAGGTCGACGGGGCGCACCGCCAGCTCCTCGACGGTGGCGACCGGGCGGCCGTCCGGGTCGGCGGCGTCGATGGACACCGCGCCGTCGGGCCCGTAGCCGAGCCGGACGCGCAGTGTGGTGGC
>NZ_JBHVHQ010001459.1:0-1130 GCF_042800135.1 Streptomyces sp. NPDC057654
GCCCGTACGGCCGTGGCGCGCGCGGAGGCGGCGCGCCGACTCGACGGCGCCGACGACCAGGAGGGCGAGGGCGAACGCCAGCAGCAGCCCCTTCACCGGCTCGTCGCTGAAGCTCGCCCCGCCGATGAACCCGATGGCCGTACTGCTGACCGCCCACAGCCCGGCGCCGATCGCGTCCAGCGCGACGAAGCGGCGCAGCGGGAACCCGAGGCTGCCGGTGGACAGTCCGGAGGCCACCCGTCCGCCCGGCAGGAAGCGCGCCGCGACGACCAGCGTCGTGGCATGCCGGTCGACCATGGAGCGGCCCCACTCGTAGCGCTCCCGGCCCTTCTCGCCGCGCAGCAGCCGGGCGACGGCCCGCGGCCCGAGCCACCGGCCCATGCCGTGGCTGAGGCAGTCCCCGGCGAGCGCGCCCGCCGCGGCGACCGCGGCGAGCAGCGCGAGCTGCGGCAGGTCCGAGCCGAGCAGGACCGCCACCATGACCACCGTCGTCTCGCTCGGCATGAACGGCAGCAGCGCGTCCAGGCCGGCCACCAGGAAGACGATCACCCACAGCCAGGGCGAGTCGAGGGTGGACTGCAACAGCCCGACCAGCCGGTCGAACAGCTCAAACATGGGCGGGCGACTCCGCGCCGCACACGGCGGACCGGGTACGGGCGGCCAGCTCGCGCCGGTCCGCTCCCGGGGCGAGCTGCGGATGCGCGGTGACCCGCACGCTGAGCCCGCCCGCGCCGACCACCCTGCTCAGCGACGTGCCGAAGCCCTCGTCGCCGAGGAAGGCGGCGACCGTGCTGGGCGCGCCGTGCTGGCGGTAGTCGATGGTGACCGGCCGTACGGGCGCGCCCGCGTCGATCGCGGCCTGGAAGGTGGCGCGCCGGAACCGGCCGCCGGAGGCCGTACACCAGGTGGTGGCCTGCGGGAAGACCACCACGGACCGGCCGGAACGGAGCGTTCCGGCCAGCTCCGCGACGGCGCCGGGCAGTGCGCGCAGCCCCTCGCGGTCGATGAACCGGGTGCCGATCCGCCGGGCCAGCGTGCCGATCAGCGGCCAGTCGCCCACTTCCCGCTTGGCCAGCAGGGTCGCCGGTTCGACGGCGAGCACGGCGATGATGTCGAGCCAGGAGACGTGG
>NZ_JBHVHQ010001460.1:0-1115 GCF_042800135.1 Streptomyces sp. NPDC057654
CGATGAACGTCCGGGCGCCATGGGCCCGGGCCGCCGCGGCGTTGGCGGCGCGGTCCGCGATCCGGCCGTCCGCCGACTGCACGGCGCTCACCGCGACGCGCGCCGGGCCCGGCCGTACGGCGTCGGGGAGCTTCTCCAGCGGCATGGTGCGCACGGTGAGGTCCGGGCGCATGTGGAAGGGGTTGACGAGGGAGCTGAAGTCGCCCTCGGCGACCAGGACTTCGGACCCGGGCGGCAGGGACTGGGCGATCAGCCCGCCGTAGACCGCGACGGACGCGCCCGCCGCGACGCGCTCCACGGGCACGCCGACGAGCCGGGCGTACGAGGCGCGCGCCGCCTCCACCGCCTCGTAGTGGACGGTGAGCGAGCGGCCCGCCGCCGTGTCCTCGACGGCCCCGGTCATGGCGGCGACGGCGGGGGCGGGCAGCAGACCGGCGGAGGCGGTGTTGAGGTAGGTCGTCTCGGGCGCGAAGAGCGTGGTCGAAAGATTCTCCATGGTGGCGACTATGCGCGGCGGTCCGCCGCCGCGTCCACGGTATTCAGCCGGGCCGAGGGCGCGTACGGCGGACGGGCGCTGTCAGGGCGTCAGCGTCGGGTAGTCGATGTAGCCCTTGTCCCCGCCCCCGAACATCGTCGCCCGGTCGGGCGCGTTGTACGGGCCTCCCGCCGCGAGGCGCGCCGGCAGGTCCGGGTTGGCGAGGAACAGCGTCCCGTAGGCGAGCGCGTCGGCGGTGCCGTCCTCGACGAGGGGCAGTTCCTCGGCGCCGGTGGGGCGGCCGTCCGTACCCGGGTTGAGCAGGAAGACGCCGCCGAACAGCTTGCACAGGGCGAGCGTCAGTTCGCGGTCCCGGCCCTCGACGACGTGCAGATAGGCGAGGCCGAGCGGGTCGACGGCCTTGACGAGGGCGGTGTAGACGGCTTCGGGGGCGGGCTCGTCGATGTCGTTGTACGGGTTTCCGGGCGAGATCCGCAGCCCCGTGCGGTCGGCGCCGATCTCGGCGGCGACGGCGCGGGCGGTCTCGACGGCGAAGCGGACGCGGTTCTCGTCGGAGCCGCCCCAGGCGTCGGTGCGGCGGTTGGTGTTCGGGGCCAGGAACTGGTGGATGAGGTAGCCG
>NZ_JBHVHQ010001461.1:0-1106 GCF_042800135.1 Streptomyces sp. NPDC057654
GCCCGGCCCCGACCGTTAGGCCGGGCCCGAGCCGCCGCGGTTTCATCGCGTCAGCAGCGCCGCTGTCAGCGGTGACGCCGGCGTCGAGGCGGCGGAGTGAGCGCGGCCAAGCGCTCGCTCATCGCGCACACGACGCGATTCGTGGCATGCAACCGCCGGTCGAAATCGTCGAGCCGGTTGTCGATGCCGTCCAGTCGGCCGTCGATGCCGTCGAGCCGCTGATCGATGCGGTCCAGCCGCGCCGAGATCCGCCCGATGACGGGCCCCAGCTCCTGAAGCGCCGTACCGACCCCGGCCATGCACGTCTCCAGAGCGGTCACCCGCCGGTCGAGCGAGGCGTAGCCGGGCGGCGGCACCTGCTGCCCGCCGGTGCGGTGCGGCTCCTCGACGTCGAGGAGGTACGTACGCACGCGCTGGGCGACGGCGCTGTCGCGCAGCAGCATGGCGATGTTGAGGACGGCCCTCCTGGTGAAGAGGGCCAGGTGAACGAATGGCTGTGGATAACTTCCACCCGGTTCCTCGCTAAAGGTGGACAAGTTGTCCACCTTAAAAAGCCGCAGGTCATCGCCGCGGACGACGCGCAGCCCGTTGGTCTCCAGCTCGTCGCGATGACGCTGGACGACCTTCTTCACAGCCTCCCTGTGGATTTCGAAGAACGTGGCCACGTCCTCCGTCGTGACGTGGATGCCGTCGGGGAGCAGCCGCAGCGCTCCCACCTTGTCGAGCACTTCTACGTGCCCCATGACGCTGTCGCGCATCGCGCGCGACTCCAGCAGTGCAGCTTCCGGTGGCATGAGGATGCCTTCCTTGGTCCGGAACGGTTCGGTGGAAGCCCGTATCCAGGGCACAGGAGCGGAAGCTGCTCACGTGTCCACAAACCCAATGACCGGTTCTGTCGCCCGGCCTTCCTCTACTTCACGAACCCTCGACGCCTCGAACTCCAGTTGCCTCCGCGCACCAGGAACAACGAGCCGACAAACGTACGGTTACTGCGGACAGGTGATCGCATCCGGAGGCGCTCACTCCGCCTCCCCTCGCCTGAGCTGGGCGGCAGCGGCCTGTGGATAACTTTGCTCGAAATGGCTTTCGAAGGGACATCTTGTCCC
>NZ_JBHVHQ010001462.1:0-1106 GCF_042800135.1 Streptomyces sp. NPDC057654
CGCCGCCGCGCTGGAGGCGGAGGAGGAGCCGGACCCGCACGCGGTGCTGCTGCCGCTGCGTACGGGCGGGTCCCGGCCGCCGGTCTTCTGCGTCCACCCGGGCGCCGGGCTGAGCTGGTGCTACGCCGCCCTGCTGGCGTATATCGGGCCCGAACACCCCGTGTACGGGCTCCAGGCGCGCGGCGTCGGCCGCGCGGAACCGCTGCCCGCCACCGTCGAGGAGGCCGCCGCGGACTACCTGGCGCAGCTGCGCACCGTACAGCCCGAGGGCCCGTACCGGCTGCTGGGCTGGTCGATCGGCGGACACATCGCGCACGCCATCGCCACCGAGCTCCAGCGGCAGGGCGAGGAGGTCGAGCTGCTGGCGGTCCTCGACTCCTTCCCGATGACGTGGCGCGAGGGCGAGTCGGTCCCTTCCGAACGGGAGATCGTCGCCGGGAATCTGCGCGGCATCGGGTTCCCGTTCGAGGACGCGGAGATCGAGGACGGGGCCTTCCCCGTGGAGCGCTACCGCGAGTTCCTGCGGCAGGGGAACTACGCGATGGCGCATCTGGGCGCGGAGGAGATCCTCGCCATGAAGGATCTGTGGGTGAACAACACGCGTCTGATGTGGGGGTTCACTCCTGGCCGGTTCACCGGCGACGTGCAGTTCTTCACCGCCGGGCGGACCGCCGCGGACATCATGCGGCGGCGCGGCCCCGAGACGTGGCGGCCCTTCGTGACGGGCGAGATCAAGGACCACTTGATCGACTCCGACCATGAAGGAATCATGGTCGAGGCGAGCGCCGTCGCCCATGTCGGACGTCTGCTGGACGAAATGCTGGACACGTTGTGAGCTGCCCGCGGGCAGCCGTCGCGAATACAGGAGTCAATCCATGACGAATCCGTTCGAGGACGCCGAGGGCACGTACCTGGTGCTGGTGAACGACGAGGGGCAGCATTCGCTGTGGCCCTCGTTCGTGGAGGTGCCGGCCGGGTGGACGGTCGCGCTTCAGGAGACGGCGCGTCAGGCGTGCCTGGACTACATCAACGAGCACTGGACCGATATGCGGCCGAAGAGCCTCATAGCGGCCATGGACGGCGAGGCCGCCGCCTGACCGTGATCC
>NZ_JBHVHQ010001463.1:0-1104 GCF_042800135.1 Streptomyces sp. NPDC057654
CGGTGCGGTCAGGACGGCGCCGTGCGTCCGGCCGGGGTCCGGCGGCCCGGTGAGCCCCTCGATCCCGACGGCGAGAACGCCGGTGGCGGGGGCGGGCTCGACGACGAGCGGACCGCCCGGGTCGAGGTGTGCGGCGAGCCGGTCGAAGGCCGCGCGGTCGCGGTCGGACACTCCGTAGCGCACCCGGCCGATGCGGCGGGCCCCGTTGGGGTGGCGCACCGTGGCGGGCCGCTGCGGCGGGTCGTAGGAGGAGACGGCGAAGGGGAGCTCCGCCGGGCGGGCGGCGAGGAACTGGTAGCGCACGAGGGCGCCGTCGGGGCGCTTGCGGCGCCCGTTCATGACGCGGGACACGCGCACGCCCCCGTCGCGCAGGGCGGTGTGGACCGCGGCGAGGGCGGTGTCGTCGGTCTCCAGGGCGAGGTCGCGCCAGCCCTCTCCACCGCGGGCCCAGCGGGCCAGCCGCTCCCCCGCCGCGCGGCCGTTGACGGCGGCCATCGGCCATCTCAACAAGCCAAATGCGGGAGGCAGTTGGAAGAACTCGATGAACGGGCCCTCCTCGAACCAGAGCAGGGCGTTGTGCGCGCGCTCGGGGGCGCTTCCGTACGCGACGGTGAAGCCGAGCGCTTCGTAGTCCCGCACGACAGCGCCGACATCGTCGACTTTGCACAAGACATGGCTGCATCGCAGCACGGTGGGTTCCCCTCGGGTGGTGGCATGGCGGGTGGTCTTTCGGCGCCGGTGGGCCGGCGGTGCTCAGTCCCGGCGCGGCGGCGCCACGGCGGCGAACAGGCGCTGCCCGAGCGGGGCGAGGGCGTGATCCTCGCCCGGTGCGGTGACGACCGGGGCGAAGCCCGCGCCCCTCAGGGCGGTGGTCCAGTGCTCGCGGGAGAGGAACGTGGCGCGGGAGGCACGCCGTACGTCCTGCGCCGGGGTCATCATGAAGGCCTGGGAGGCCATGATCTCCAGGTGTTCCCGGGTCGGTTCGGTGGCCAGCAGGACGCCGCCGGGCGCGAGCAGGTCCGCCAGATGCCGGAGGGCGGCGTCGGTGTCGCGGGCGTTGTTGAGGACGCCGGCCGCCACGACGGCGTCGGCGCTGCCCGGCGT
>NZ_JBHVHQ010001464.1:0-1091 GCF_042800135.1 Streptomyces sp. NPDC057654
AGCCGTGCGTGCGGGTCGCGGCGGGTCAGTAGACCGGCTTCTCCGGCTCGATCTGGTTGACCCAGCCGATCACACCGCCGCCCACGTGGACGGCGTCCGAGAAGCCCGCGGACTTCAGGACGGCGAGGACTTCCGCGGAGCGGACACCCGTCTTGCAATGCAAGACGATCTTCTTGTCCTGCGGCAGATCCTGGAGGGCCGTGCCCATCAGGAACTCGTTCTTGGGGATCAGCTTGGCGCCGGGGATCGAGACGATCTCGTACTCGTTCGGCTCGCGGACGTCGATGACCTCGATGTTCTCGCCCTCGTCCAGCCACTCCTTGAGCTGCTTGGGCGTGATCGTCGAGCCGGCCGCGGCCTCCTGGGCCTCCTCGCTCACGACGCCGCAGAACGCCTCGTAGTCGATCAGCTCGGTGACGGTCGCGTTCTCGCCGCAGACCGCGCAGTCGGGGTCCTTGCGGACCTTGACCTGGCGGTAGGTCATCTCCAGCGCGTCGTAGATCATCAGGCGGCCGACCAGCGGCTCCCCGATGCCGGCGAGCAGCTTGATGGCCTCGTTGACCTGGATCGAGCCGATGGACGCGCAGAGCACGCCCAGCACGCCGCCCTCGGCGCAGGAGGGGACCATGCCGGGGGGCGGGGGCTCCGGGTAGAGGCAGCGGTAGCAGGGGCCGTGCTCGGACCAGAAGACCGACGCCTGGCCGTCGAAGCGGTAGATCGAACCCCATACGTACGGCTTGTTCAGCAGCACGCACGCGTCGTTGACGAGATAGCGGGTGGCGAAGTTGTCGGTGCCGTCGACGATCAGGTCGTACTGGGAGAACATCTCCATGACGTTCTCCGCCTCAAGGCGCTCCTGGTGGAGAACGACGTTCACATACGGGTTGATGCCCTTGACCGAGTCGCGGGCGGACTCGGCCTTGGGGCGGCCGATGTCGGCCTGGCTGTGGATGATCTGGCGCTGGAGATTCGACTCGTCGACCTCGTCGAACTCCACGATGCCCAGGGTGCCGACGCCGGCCGCGGCGAGGTACATCAGACCCGGCGAGCCCAGGCCGCCGGCGCCCACAAAGAGCACCTTGGCGTTCTTC
>NZ_JBHVHQ010001465.1:0-1091 GCF_042800135.1 Streptomyces sp. NPDC057654
GTCTCCGCGTGTGCGGGTACGGACCGCCGGACTACGCCACGTTGACCCGCTGGCCGGGCGGCGCCGCCTCCAGCCAGGCCAGGAAGCCGGTCAGGGCGTCCTCGCTCATCGCCAGCTCCAGCCGCGTACCGCGGTGGACGCAGACCAGGACGACGGCGTCGGAGAGCAGCGCCAGCTCCTCCTCGCCGCGCGGGGTGCGGCGGTCCAGGACCTCGATGGAGGCGCGCTCCAGGACGCGGCGCGGCCGGGGCGCGTACGAGAAGACGCGGAACCACTCGATCCGGTCGCCGTTGTAGCGGGCCACCCCGTACACCCAGCCCTTGCCGCTGGGCTCCGCCTCCGGCTCGGTCACATTCCAGCGCAGGGAACAGTCGAACGTGCCCCCGGAGCGCTGGATCAGCCGTCTGCGCAGCCCGAAGACGAAGAGTCCCACCAGGACCAGCAGGACGACGCTGCCGCTCACGAGCAGAGCGAGGACCATCTTCACCGACCTCCTCGCGTCATCTAGTCCAACCGCACCTGCATCGCCTCAGCCGCGGACTGCCCTGGAGTGATCCAGTGCCGTCCGCGGCTGAGGATTGTGCGGGTCTCCGGGACAGCTCCCGGAACCCCACAGTACGTTCTTATGGGCCGTGGGTTCAGTGCACACCCGCGACCGCGCGCAGCCGGACGTCCGCGCGCCGCTCGGCGGCCGCGTCCGTCTCCGACTTCGCGCGCTCCAGCGCCCGCTCCGCGCGCTGGACGTCGATCTCGTCCGACAGCTCGACGATCTCGGCGAGCAGCGACAGCTTGTCGTCCGCGAACGAGACGAACCCGCCGTGCACCGCGGCGACGACGGTCCCGCCGTCGCTCGTACGGATGGTCACCGGGCCGGACTCCAGCACACCGAGCAGCGGCTGGTGGCCGGGCATGACGCCGATGTCACCCGATGCGGTGCGCGCGATGACCAGGGTGGCCTCGCCGGACCAGACGCTTCGGTCCGCCGCGACCAGCTCGACGTGCAGCTCAGCAGCCAACGTGGCTCCTCGGGTCTCCACCTGCCGGACAGGGCAGGTGTGGGGTCGAATACTACGAATACTAGTGGCCTGGGC
>NZ_JBHVHQ010001466.1:0-1089 GCF_042800135.1 Streptomyces sp. NPDC057654
GGCCGGTTGACACCGGCCCGCGGCCCGGAGCTTCGCGCGTACGGGCCGCCCCCGCCGCTCCCCACTGAGCGCCGTCAGAACAGCGGAGGCTCCTCGTGCTGCGGCATGCCGGAGTCCATGGGGATGCCCTCGGCGGCGGCCATGGCCTCGACGGCCTGGGCCGCCATCACCATGCCGATCTCCTCCAGTACCTGGATCGACTCGATGACGAGCGTCTCGGCGGCCTTGGCCATCTGGTCGCCCGTCCGGTTCCGCTCGGCCAGCTCCGCCTCGTCGGCCGGTACCCGGAGCTCGGTCACGCGCTCCGCCAGCCGGTCGTGGCGCTCTTCGAGCACGTGGATTCTGCGGACGGCCCGCAGGATCTCCTCGTCGGTCGGGCGTTCGGCCATGTCTGTCTCCTCCGTAAGGTGCCGCAATGGTGCCGCAAGGTGTCGTACCTGGTGGACGCGGGGACACGCGCGTATGCCGACTGCCCCCGTCCTATTGTGATCGGCATCTCAGGACGGGCGCGGCGCACCCCTGGCGCCTCGCCGCAGCCCGCGTACGCTGGACGGCCGAGGAGATCGCCGGAAGGCGGTATCCGCAGGTAGGGCGAGTAGTCGAGGGGGAATGCTCCAGTGGGGAGTCTGCCGGGCGTACGGGCCAGTACGCGGGAGCGGGACCAGGCAGTCGAGGCATTGACCGAGCATGTGGTGCAAGGGCGGCTGACGGACGCGGAGTTCGAGAACCGGTCGGACAAGGCGCGGGCCGCCGCCTCGCGCGACGAACTGCTGCGGCTCTTCGACGATCTGCCGCAGCCGCATCCGGTCTTCGACACGGCGGAGCCGGGCCTTCCGGTCCCGGCGGCCGGCCAGTCGCCTGCTCCGTCGCCGTCGCCGTCGCCGGCGATGCGGCCGGAGGGCTCTGCGCCTGCGAAGCTCAGCGGCGCCGCCGCGGCGGCCGTCTACGGGATGTTCCCGGCGGCCGGGTGGAGAAGGCGACGCTCGCCGTCATCCACTTCCTGCTGATCGTCCCCTCCTTCCTCATCCTCGCCCTGGTCTCCAACCGGCTGGCCGGCGACTGGCGGGTGCTCATCGTCGTGCTGACGGT
>NZ_JBHVHQ010001467.1:0-1089 GCF_042800135.1 Streptomyces sp. NPDC057654
GGCGAGCCCCCGCTGGTCGACGGCGCGGTGCTCTCCTTGCAGGGCCCGGCCGACCCGGACCGGGACGTCGGCGTGCTCCCCGCCGGATCCCCCGACGCCAGTGCCCGGCTCCATGTGGTCGCCGGGCCGGATGCCGGTGGTGTGCATCTGCTGCACGGCGGGCGCATCGACATCGGCCGCTCCGCCCATGCGGACGTCCCGCTGGACGACCCGGACGTCTCCCGGCTGCACTGCGCCGTCACGGTCACCGACGAGGGCCGCGTCACCGTCGCCGACCTGGGCTCCACGAACGGCACCACGCTCGACGGCACCACCGTCCTGGACCACCCCGTCCCGTTCCCCTCCGGGTCCCTCCTGCGCGTCGGCGAATCCACCCTGGGCCTCCGCGTCCCCACCGCCGCCCCCGACCTCTCCACCGCCACCCTCCCGGCCACCCCCGACGGCGAAGGCCACCTCCGCGTCACCCCGGGCGCCTTCGCCCGCGACGATCATTGGCCGGATAACACCCCCGCCGAAACCCCCGACCCAGGCACCCCGGCCCGCGGCACTCATGTCCCTCCGGGAGTCACCGCCACCGCCCCGACCGTGCACGGCACGGGCTTCGGCCAGACCGGCTCCGCCGCGCCCCGCGGCACACAGGGCCAGGGCTTCGGCCCCGGCGGCCCGCTGCCCGCGTACGGGCCGGGCTCCGGCCCGTCGACCGGGTACGGGCCGGGCGGCTCCGACGCGGCTGGGGCGCCGGCCGGGGGTACGTACGGCTCGCACGGGCAGGGGCCCGGCGCGGCCGGATACAGCCGGACACCGGGCGGACCCGGTGCCCAGGCGGGCGCGTACGAGCAGGGGCCCGTGGAAAACGGCACGGCTGGTTACAGCCAGGGGTCCGGCACAGGCGGCGCAGCCGGTTACGGACAAGGGCCGGGCTCGGCTACCGGCGGGGCCCAGGCCGCACATGGGCGCGGGCAGAGGCCCGGCGCAAGCGGAACGGCCGGCTACGGCCAGGCGCCCGGCGGAGCCACCGGCACGCCCGGAGTGCAGGCCGCAGGCGCGTACGGGCAGGGGCCCGGCCCCCGGGTTGCGGGCACATACGGA
>NZ_JBHVHQ010001468.1:0-1084 GCF_042800135.1 Streptomyces sp. NPDC057654
CACCCAACCACCCCCGCGCTGTGGACCCGAAGGGTCCGAAACGCACCCGCACCCGACCAACCCCCCCCCCCCCCCCCCCCGGCCCCCCCCCCCGCGGGGCCCCCCCCGGGCCCCCCCCGGCCCCCCGCCCCCCCCCCGCTCCCCCTCGACGGGGTACGACGACGGGTGCTGACCACCCGGCAGCTGCGCGAGCACGGCGTCGGCGGCGCCGAAGCCGCCGACCGCTGCCGCCCCGGCGGCCCCTGGCAGCAGCTGCTGCCGGGGGTCTTCCTGCTCCACCCCGGACCGCCCACCAGCGAGGAGCGGCTGCACGCCGCGCTGCTGTACACCGCGTACCGCCCCCAGGGCGTGCCGTCGCAGTCCCGGCGCGAGGGCCGGGCGGCCGGCTCGGGCCCGTACGGCGAGGTGATGATCACCGGGCTGGCGGCGCTCGCCCTGCGCCGGTTCTCCGCCGCTCCCCCGCTGCTCTCCCTCGACCGGATCAGCGTCCTCGTCCCGCGCACCCGCCGGCTGCGCTCCGCCGGGTTCGTGCAGGTCGTACGGGCGGTGGAGCTGCCGGAGCCGCAGGAGACCACGGGGGTGCCGGTGGCTCCCGTGGAGCGCGCGCTCGCCGACGCCGTGGCGCAGCTGAGCGAGCCGGTCGCGGTGCGGCGGCTGCTGACGGAGGCGGTGCGCGGCGGGCACTGCGAGGCGGGGGCCGCGGTGCGGGAACTGGGCCGGGCCCGGCTGCTGACCCGGCCGCACGTCGTGGACGCGGTCGACTCGCTGGTCGCGGAGGGTCGGGCGCTCGCGGAGACCGCGCTGTACGCCATGGTGCGCGGGAACCGGCTGCCCGAGCCGGTGTGGAACGTCGAGCTGCGGGCGGCGGGCGGCCCGTCGCTGGGCGGCGTGGACGCGTACTGGCCCGAGCAGGCCGTGGCGGTGGAGATCGATGTGCGCTCGCCGTGCGCCGAGGCGGACGCGGACGCCGTGCGCTGCGACCGCGCCCGCCGTCGGCAGCTCCTGGAACGGCTCGGCATCACGGTCGTCCATCTGTCGCCGGTGAAGCTGCGGGAGACGGCGGAGCAGCAGGCCGCGGTCGTCC
>NZ_JBHVHQ010001469.1:0-1069 GCF_042800135.1 Streptomyces sp. NPDC057654
CGTTCCGCCCAGCCGGGCGTCGTCATCCGCTCCAGCGCGGCGACCAGCGTCTCCCGCAGCGCCTCGAAGACGGTGCCGCGACCGGGCGACAGGGATTCGACCTCGTCCAGGTAGGCCAGCCACAGCTCATGACTGGGGGCCAGGGCGGCGTCCTCCTTGCTGACGAAGTAGCGGAAGAACGTCCGCTTGGAGACCTCGACCTCGGCGCACACCTCGTCCAGCGTCGTCTCGGCGAACCCCCGCTCCTGGAAGAGCCGCAGGGCGGCGTCGATGAGCGCGTCCCGGGTCTGCCGTTTCTTGCGTTCCCGCAGCGAGGCGGGGCGCGGGGACGGCGACTGCGGGAGGCCATGGGACATGCGGCCACCCTACCAGCCATATAGCCACTGATAGGCTTTTGTCACTCAGTGGCATTTTGGGGAACTCCCGTATGGGAATTCCCATGAAGGAGAGTGGCTATGAAGGCCGTCATCGTGTCGTCGTTCGGAGGCCCCGAGGTGCTGCGTGTCGTCGATCGGCCCGCACCCCGCCCCGGACCGGGCCAGGCCCTGATCCGGGTGGAGGCCGCGGGGGTCGGCTACGTGGACGTCATGGCGCGCGACGGCGACTACCAGCCGCTGTCCGAGCCCGGCTTCGTTCCGGGCATGGAGGCGGCGGGCGCCGTGGCCGCGGTCGGCGAGGGTGTGGACGAGCACTGGATCGGCCGACGGGTCTTCGCGCTGACCGGAACAGGCGCCTACGCCGAATACGTCGTCGCCGACGTCCGCGGCCTCGCGCGCCTGCCGGAGTCCGTCAGCTCGGCGGACGCGGTCGCGCTCGGCGTGAACGCCCTGGTCGCGAGCCTGGGCCTGGACCGGACGCACATCGAGAAGGGCGAGCGGGTCCTGGTCAGGGGCGCCGGCGGCGGCATCGGGCTGATGGCCGCGCAACTGGCCGCCCTGTCCGGGGGCACGGTGACCGCGATCACCTCCTCACCCGAGCGCGCGGAACGCCTCCAAAACCTCGGCGTCGCGCACGTCCAGGACCGCACGGCGGGCGAGGACGGCGGCGCGGACGCCTACGACGTCATCGT
>NZ_JBHVHQ010001470.1:0-1068 GCF_042800135.1 Streptomyces sp. NPDC057654
GCCCTCGGCCGAGCTGGACGCCCTCGCGGCGGCCCGGCCGCGCGGCGCGCACCAGCCCATCGTGCTCGGCCTCGCGGCCCGCGCCGCCGGGCTCGCCCCGCTCGACGCGGCGCACGCGAGCGCGTACGAGGCGGTGAGCGGCCCGGCGACCGCCACCGTGCGGCTGCTGAGCCTCGATCCCTTCGACGCCACCGCCGTGCTCGCGCACCTCGCCGCCGACCTCGACCAGGTCGCCGGGGCGGCGGCCCAGGCGGCCGCACGGGCCGTACGGGAGGGCGCGGAAACGCTGCCCGCGCCGTCCGCGCCGCTGCTCGACATCACCGCCGAACAGCACGCGACCTGGCCCGTACGGCTCTTCGCCTCGTGAGCGCCTCATGACCATCGCCCGCACCACCTGAACCACTCGCACCGACCAGAACATCAGGAGCGACATGCACCTCGACCACGGCAACGACTCCGAGCACCACACCCACAGCGCCGAGGCGTTCCGCCACGACGGCACCCGCCGCGCTCTGCGCGTGGGCCTCGGCGGCCCGGTCGGCACCGGCAAGACCGCGACCGTCGCCGCGCTCTGCCGCGCGCTGCGCGACGAACTCTCCATCGCCGTCGTCACCAACGACATCTACACCCGCGAGGACGCCGAGTTCCTGCTCCGCGAGGCCGTGCTGCCGCCCGAGCGGATCAGCGCGGTGGAGACCGGCGCCTGCCCGCACACCGCCATCCGCGACGACATCTCCGCCAACCTCGAAGCCGTCGAGGACCTGGAGGAGGAGGTCGGGCCGCTCGACCTGGTCCTGGTGGAGTCCGGCGGCGACAACCTCACCGCCACCTTCTCCCGCGGCCTCGTCGACTTCCAGATCTTCGTGATCGACGTGGCGGGCGGCGACGACATCCCGCGCAAGGGCGGCCCCGGCGTCACCACCGCCGACCTCCTCGTCGTCAACAAGACCGACCTCGCCCCGTACGTCGGCGTGGACCTGGAGGGCATGGCGCGCGACGCCAAGGCGCAGCGCGGCGAGCTCCCCGTCGTCTTCACCGCCATCAAGGGCGAGGGCGGCGTCAAGCCTG
>NZ_JBHVHQ010001471.1:0-1067 GCF_042800135.1 Streptomyces sp. NPDC057654
TCGTCGAACCGGCCGGTCGCCGAGGCGTGCCCGGCCCCCACGATCTCGCCGGTCTCGATCTCCAGGTTGGGGACCGAGTCGACGCGCGCCCCGTCGGTGAGGACCAGGTTGCGGTTCAGCTCGTACGTGTCCGTACCGGTGGCGGGCGACTGGATGAGGACGTCGCCGATCCAGACGGCGTGGGCCCCGTCGCCGTGCAGCGCGCCCTTGTAGGCGACGTTGGAGCGGCAGTGCGGGGCGGTGTGGTCGACGAGGAGGCGGTGCTCGTGGTGGCGGCCGGCGGTGGTGACGTACAGGCCGTAGAGCTCGGCTTCGCCGCCGGGCCCTTGGTAGGAGACGCGCGGGTGGAGCCGTACGACGTCGCCGCCGAGGGTGACGACCGTCGACGTGAAACGGGCGTCCCGGCCGACGAGCGCGTTGTGCTGGGCGACGTGTACGGCCTTGTCGTCCCAGTCCTGCACGGACACGACGGTGAGCTTGGTGCCCGCGCCGAGGACGTAGTCGACGTTGGCCGCGAGCACGCCGGAGCCGGTGTGCTCGATCACGACGACGGCCTCGGCGAACGCGCCGAGCTCCACGACCTGGTGGCCGAAGGAGGTGCCGCCCCGGCCGCGTACCGTGATCCGGACCGGCTCGCCGAGGACCGTCTCCTCGGGGACGGTCACGACCGTCGCCTTCTCGAACGCGCTGTACGCCTGGGCGGCCACCCGGTCCACTGGTGTGCCCGCCGCGCCGAGCCGCGCGTCGTCACGGCCGACCGTCTCGACGGTGACGTCCGCGGGGGCGCTGACCTCGACCGTCGCGCACTCGCCGACTGGGGTGGCCGTGCCGTCGTGCAGGCCCTTGAGCCGTCCGAGGGGGGTGAAGCGCCACTCCTCCTCGCGGCCGTGGGGGAGGGGGAAGTCGGCCACGTCGTAGGACGGGGGAGCGCTCATCCGGGTGGCGACGGTGGACTCGGCGGTCACTTGGACGGAGCCGGCGGTCGTGGAGCCCGCGGGGATTTTCCTGGCCTCAGCCATGGCTGTCTGGACACTCGCTTTCTGAGGTCGGGGAGGTCGGGGAGGTCG
>NZ_JBHVHQ010001472.1:0-1063 GCF_042800135.1 Streptomyces sp. NPDC057654
TCCGGCGACCGCGGCGCGCGGGAGCCCATGGAGGCCGAGGCCGTACGGCACGCCTTCTACGACGGGCGCCTGGGCGACCTCGGCGGCCCGGCCCCGGCCTCCCTGATCCCGCTCATCAGCGACAACTGGACGCTCCACTTCGGCTGGCAGGGCGTCGGCCCGATGCCGCCGGACGAACGCGCCGAGCTGCGCCGGATCGTCGGTTCCGCGCACCGGGCGGAGCAGCGCGTACGGTGGTGGGCCACCCCCGACCTGCCGGGACCCGCCCGCGAGGCCGTCTGGCGCGAACTGCTCGCCGCCGGCGTCGACTACCTCAACACGGATGATCTGGCGGGTCTTGAGGCGTTTCTGCGCGCAGCTCGCTGAGCACCTCGCGCACGTCGTCGTCCGCCACCGAGGGCAGCAGCATCGCGACCGCGAGCACCAGCCCGCCCAGTACGTACGTGGTGTCGGGCGTCGCGCGCACCAGCTCGCGGACCGCCTCGACGTCCCCGCGCCAGACGGACTCCAGCAGCGTCGCCACGTCCGGCGCGGCCTCCTCGTCGGTCTGCGCCCAGCCCGGCTCGTCGGGGGAGCGGCGGGCGAGGTGGCGCAGCACGCGGTCGGCGACGTCCGGCTGGTACGCCTTGCGCACGGACTCGTTGGCGACCCAGGCGAGCGCGGAGACGAGATCCTTGGCCTCATCGGTCCCCATGTCCTCGGGCAGGGCGGCGTCGAACGACTGCTGGTTGCCGTGACGGAAGGCCAGCAGGAGGCGCGCGGCCCGCGCCTTCGCCCCGGCGACCCGCGTCTCGGAGATCTCGGCGGTCACCAGTGTTCGCCATTCGTCAGCGGCGGGAATATGTCGATCTTGGCGGTCACCGGTAAATCGTACTGTTTTTGGATCTTTTTGCCGGACAGCGCCGCGCTGAAAGCACGTCATATCGTCGCGTCCAGGGGGCGCGGCCGGGCGGAATGTAGCGGTCCGTGACGAAACGTGTCTCGGGTTCGTCACGGGCGCGCGGTCGCCTCGCGCGGGCGGCGACTCTGGTCCGTATGGCAACGCCACCTGGACAGCCGCCCG
>NZ_JBHVHQ010001473.1:0-1061 GCF_042800135.1 Streptomyces sp. NPDC057654
GGTGAGGGACCGTACGGACGCGCCGTTCGGCGTCAATCTGCGGGCGGACGCGGGCGACGCGGCGGAGCGGGTCGGCGTCGTCATCGAGGAGGGGGTGCGGGTCGCGTCCTTCGCGCTGGCGCCCTCGCGGGAGCTGATCGCCCGGCTCAAGGACGCGGGCGTCGTGGTCATCCCCTCCATCGGCGCGCGCCGCCACGCCGAGAAGGTGGCGGCGTGGGGCGCGGACGCGGTCGTCGTCCAGGGCGGCGAGGGCGGCGGCCACACCGGGGAGGTCGCCACGACCGTGCTGCTGCCGCAGGTGGTCGACGCGGTGGACATCCCCGTGGTCGCGGCGGGCGGCTTCCGCGACGGGCGCGGTCTCGTGGCGGCCCTCGCGCACGGCGCGGCCGGCGTCGCCATGGGCACGCGCTTCCTGCTCACGGCCGAGAGCACGGTGCCGGACGCCGTGAAGGCGAAGTACCTGGCGGCCACGGTCAAGGACGTCACTCTCACCACCAAGGTGGACGGCCTGCCGCACCGGATGCTGCGTACGGAGCTGGTGGCGGAGCTGGAGCGCTCGGGCCGCGCCGCCTCGCTCGTACGGGCCCTGCGGCACGCCGCGTCCTTCCGGAAGCTCTCGGGGCTGAGCTGGCCGGCCATGGTGCGCGACGGGCTCGCGATGAAGCACGGCAAGGATCTGACCTGGAGTCAGGTCCTGCTCGCCGCCAACACCCCGATGCTGCTGCGCGCGTCGATGGTGGAGGGCCGTACGGATCTGGGCGTGATGGCCGCGGGGCAGGTCGCGGGCCTCATCGAGGACCTGCCGACCTGCGCGGAGCTGGTGGACCGGGTGATGGCGGAGGCGTGCGCGACGCTCAGTGGGCTGCCCGCCCCTGGGTGACGCCAGCGTCTGGAGCGGGGCGCCGAAGCCTCGGCTCCCCGGGCCTGGGCACCCGGTCCCGGGGGCCGACCCGTAAGCCCGAAGCTCGCCGCTGGAAGCATGTACGAGGCCCGGAGCCTATGGCCCGGACAACCCGAAGCCCAAGGCCCGGATCTCGACGCCGGGCCGCACGGCCCCGGCG
>NZ_JBHVHQ010001474.1:0-1060 GCF_042800135.1 Streptomyces sp. NPDC057654
ACGGAGCTGTTGCGACGGGTGGGTTGCCGTGCTTCCCGTCCGGCACGGTAGCGTCGTCCCTGTCATGGACCTCGCTTACATTCCCAGCCCGTCGACCGGCGTTATTCACCTCGGCCCGGTTCCGCTGCGCGGCTACGCGTTCTGCATCATCATCGGCGTCTTCGTCGCCGTCTGGATCGGCAACCGGCGCTGGGTCGCCCGGGGCGGCACGTCGGGGACCGTCGCCGACATCGCCGTCTGGGCGGTGCCCTTCGGGCTGGTCGGCGGACGGCTCTACCACGTGATCACCGACTACGAGCTGTACTTCGGCGCGGGTCGGAACTGGGTGGACGCCTTCAAGATCTGGGAGGGCGGGCTCGGCATCTGGGGCGCGGTGGCGCTCGGCGCGCTCGGCGCGTGGATCGGCTGCCGCCGGCGCGGCGTCCCGTTCCCGGCCTGGGCCGACACGCTCGCGCCCGGCCTCGCCATCGCGCAGGCCATCGGCCGCTGGGGCAACTGGTTCAACCAGGAGCTGTACGGGCGCAAGACCGACCTGCCCTGGGCGCTGAAGATCGACGCCGACCCGTCGATCGGCCGCGCCGCCGGTACGTACCACCCGACGTTCCTGTACGAGTCCCTGTGGTGCATCGGCGTCGCGCTGCTGGTCATCTGGGCCGACCGGCGCTTCAAGCTCGGCCACGGGCGGTCCTTCGCGCTGTACGTCGCCTCGTACACGGTGGGCCGGTTCTGGATCGAGTACCTGCGGGTCGACGACGCCCACCACATCCTCGGGCTGCGGCTGAACGACTGGACGTCGATCATCGTCTTCGTCGCCGCCGTGGTGTTCATGGTCGTCTCCGCCAAGCGCAGGCCCGGCCGGGAGTCCGTCATCGAGACGGCGTCGGCGGCGGGCGCGGAAGGCGGCGAGGGCGGCGACGACGCCGCCGCCGTGTCCACGGCGAAGTCCGGCGCGGCGGGGAAGTCCGAGGCGGCGGTGAAGACCAAGGCACCCGCCAAGGGCGAGAACCCCGAGAACACAGAAAAGGCCGAGAAAGCCGAGAAGGCCGAGAAAGCCGAGAAG
>NZ_JBHVHQ010001475.1:0-1059 GCF_042800135.1 Streptomyces sp. NPDC057654
TCCCCGACGCGCTCGACCTCGCCGACGACGAGGTGGCCGAGCTGCTCGGGGCCGCCTCCCGGTCGCTGGGCGCGGCCGGGGTCCGGGTCCACTGGCCCAAGGAGCTGGTACGGGGTCTCACCACGCAGGCCGTCATCGGCCCGCCCGACGACTCCACGCCTGCCGGCGGCCCTGCCGACGGCCGTACCGACGGCTTCGATCGGGCCGAGAGCGGGCCCGGGGGCGCGGCCGAGCGCGTCGAGTCCGGCATGCCGTCCGTGCTCTCGGCCGACGCGCTGCTCCACTTCGGCTGGCGATTCACCGTGGGCGGACAGGAGTTGACGCGGCGTGAGCTGGACGCGCTGGCCGAGGCGAGCCGCCCCGCCGTCCGGCTGCGCGACCAGTGGGTGCTCATCGACCCGGAGGCGCTGCGCCGGGCGCGGGAGCGCCCGGACCGCAAGCTCGCGCCGGTCGAGGCGCTCGGCGCGGCCCTCACCGGTCGGGCCGAGGCGGACGGCGACACCGTGGAGGTGCGGGCCACCGGCTGGCTCGCCGCCCTGCGCGACCGGCTCGCCGATCCCGACTCCACGGCGCGGGAGCCGGTCCGGCCGCCCGCCGCCCTCGCCGCGACGCTGCGCGACTACCAGCTGCGGGGCCTGGGCTGGCTCGGCCGGATGACGGAGCTGGGCCTCGGCGGCTGCCTGGCCGACGACATGGGGCTCGGCAAGACGATCACGCTGATCGCGCTGCATCTGCACCGGCAGGAGACCCCGGCCTCCGCCGGCCCGACCCTCGTCGTCTGCCCCACGTCGCTGCTCGGCAACTGGCAGCGCGAGATCGAGAGGTTCGCGCCGGGGACCGCGGTGCGCCGCTTCCACGGCGGCTCGCGCAGCCTGGAGGGGCTGGCGGACGGGGAGTTCGTGCTCACCACGTACGGCACCATGCGGCTGGACGCCGGGACGCTGGCCGGGTGCGACTGGGGCATGGTCGTCGCCGACGAGGCGCAGCACGTGAAGAACCCGTACTCGGCGACCGCGCGGCAGCTGCGCGCCATCGGCGCCAGGGCGCGGGTCGCCCTGA
>NZ_JBHVHQ010001476.1:0-1053 GCF_042800135.1 Streptomyces sp. NPDC057654
GCCGTAGGTCTCCTTCATCCAGCGGGCCCAGATCCGGCGGGCGGCGCGGAACTTGGCGATCTCCTCGAAGAAGTCGAGGTGCGCGTCGAAGAAGAAGGAGAGCCCGGGCGCGAAGACGTCGACGTCCAGCCCGCGGGAGAGGCCCAGCTCGACGTATCCGAAGCCGTCGGCCCGCACAGGACGCACCACCCGAATCGCGTGGTGCCCCGGTCCGGAGCCGATGGTCCCACCGCCGGACGCACTCCGGCCGACGCTCTTCTCTGCATGGCCGCAAGCGGAGCACCGGTCTTCGTCCGTTCCGGCGTTGGCGGAACCACTCAATCGACAGTCCGACGAACAGAAAGTACCTCATGCGTTTGAAGAGAACTACCGCGCTCATTTCCTCCGCCGCGGCCCTCGTCGCGGTCGTGGGCTCCGGTGCGGTGGCGGTCGCCGCCGCACCGTCGCACGCCCGGACGGCCGTCACCGCGAGCGCCGCCGAGGAGCACCACGTCAAGTACTCCGACGAGGACATCGTCGGGCTGCTCGTCTTCGCCAAGGGCAAGGCGGCGGATGAGCACCCGGACCTCGCCGACGAGATCCGCGCGCACCGCAACGACCAGACCAACCAGGTGACGCTGGATCAGATAGCCGAGTTCACCAAGGAACTCATGGCGACGGACCCCGAATTCCACGACAAGATCACGGTGGCCGTCCAGATCAACGACCCGTTCCAGGCACAGGCGGGAATGGAACGGCTCAATGACGACCTCAAGAAGTTCCTGACCGCACATCAGGTGCAGGGCAAGAGCCCGAACCGGGCGGACGGCTGGTTCTGGCACGACGTCAATATCGCCATCGAGATCAACGCGCTGGCCGCCATCAACGGCGCCGTGTACGCGAACGTGGCCGGCGCCACGGAGGCCGTGGTCGCGCTCGTGGTGGTCCCGTCCGCCGTGAGCTACGGCTTCGACATGAGCCAGCCCAACAGCCTGGACGCGGACGGCATCGTCTCCGCCGTGGCCAAGGGCCTGTAAGCACCACGCCCGCCCGGCACCGGGAGCAGCTCGCCGG
>NZ_JBHVHQ010001477.1:0-1050 GCF_042800135.1 Streptomyces sp. NPDC057654
GCCGTGGGCGCGTAACTCCCCGCGGCCGGGGGCCGACGTCCGGCGCGGCCTCGCGCGCGCCGGACGCCGGCGGACGGTTCACCCCATCGGGGCCCCGCCCCGGAAGCGGGGATCGGCGGCGGGCGCCGGGCACCCTATCCGGTGATGTCGCACACAAGCAGCCCGGCGGAGGGGCTGCCGCCCTCATCGCGCCGTACGCTCAACGGACCGCATGGCCCCCGGACCGGAACCAGCCCACGGAGGTTCACGCCCGTATGAAGCTCACCGTCGTCGGATGCTCGGGGACGTTCCCGTCCGCGGAATCGGCATGCTCTAGCTACCTCGTGGAGGCCGACGGCTTCAGGCTGCTGCTCGACATGGGCAACGGCGCCCTCGGCGAGATGCAGCGACACATCGGTCTCTACGACCTCGACGCCGTACTGCTCTCGCATCTGCACGCGGACCACTGCATCGACATGTGCGGCTACTTCGTCGCCCGCTACTACCGGCACGAGGGCGGCCGCGCCGACGCCATCCCCGTGTACGGGCCCGAAGGCACCGAGCAGCGGCTGTCCACCGCGTACGGCGACGTGCCCGACGACAAGTGCATGAGCGAGGTCTTCGACTTCCGCACGCTCGCCCCCGGCAGCTTCGAGCTCGGGCCGTTCACCGTCCGCGCCGAGCGGATGCGCCACCCGGTCGAGGCGTTCGGCTTCCGCGTCGAGCACGGCTCCGCGGCGCTCGCCTACTCCGGCGACACGGGCCCCTGCGACGCCCTGGACACCCTCTCCGCCGACACGGACCTGCTGCTCTGCGAGGCGTCCTTCACCTACGGCAAGGAGGACATCCCCGACCTGCACCTCAACGGCCGCGAGGCGGGCGAGATCGCCTCCCGCGCCCGCGTGGGCCGGCTGGTCCTCACCCACATCCCGCCGTGGACGGACCCGGTCACCAACGTCCGCGACGCCGAAGCGGTCTACTCCGGCCCGGTCGAGGCCGCGGCGGCGGGGGCGGTGTACGAGCTTTAGCGGCGTTCGGCGCTGGGCGCTCGTATGCGAAGGGCCCTGGAAC
>NZ_JBHVHQ010001478.1:0-1047 GCF_042800135.1 Streptomyces sp. NPDC057654
CGGTCGGCGGCGGGACGGTACGGGCCGAGGTGCGGCCGGTGCGGCTTCTCGGGCTCAGTGTGCGCCGCTCCCGTACGGCCCCGGAGGCCGCTCCAGGAGCATCCGGACCGCCGTGTTCTCCGGCTCCGGCGGGCGTTTTCTCAGGCGAGGTCGGACGCGTACGGGGGCTGCGCCCCGGCGCGGGAGCAGGTGACGGCCGCGGCCCGGGCGGCGAACCCCAGGATGTCGCGCCACTGCGCGGCGTCCAGCGAGGCGATGTCGGCGGGGGAGAGCGCCTTGTGCTCCGCGAGCCGGTGGAGCAGGGCCGCGTTCACCGTGTCGCCCGCGCCGATCGTGTCCACGACGTCGACGCGCTCGCCGGGCACCGCGTACGTGTCGCCGGCCCGGGTCCGTACGCTCAGCCCGTCGCCGCCCCTGGTCAGGACGGCGGCGGCGGGGCCGGCGGCCAGCCAGTCCGCCA
The DNA here is from genome assembly GCF_042800135.1 of Streptomyces sp. NPDC057654. Classification (NCBI taxonomy): domain Bacteria; kingdom Bacillati; phylum Actinomycetota; class Actinomycetes; order Kitasatosporales; family Streptomycetaceae; genus Streptomyces; species Streptomyces sp. NPDC057654. The sequence continues at coordinate 461 of NZ_JBHVHQ010001478.1, forward strand.
GCGCGGCGTCGACGTCAGCGCCGTCCGCGAGCCATTCGGCGTCCTCGACCGACAGCTTGAGCAGCGTCACATGCGGCAGCCAGGAGCGGAAGCGGGCGCGGTAGGCGGCGGCGTCCGGGATCAGCCCGGCCCGGATATTGGGGTCGAGCGCGGTGAAGACGCCGCGCCCCGCCTCGCGCTTCAGCAGGGCCTCGTACGCGCTCGCGCCCGGCTCCAGGACCAGGGAGCAGGTGCCCAGCGACAGGGCGCGGGTCTCCTCCGGGAGTGCGTCGGGGAGCTCGAAGAGCCGGTCCGCCGTGCCCTCGACATAGAAGCCGTAGCCCGCCGAGCCGTCGGCGCCGATGCTGGCCACGGCGAGCGTCGTCGGCTCCGGGCCGCGCTGCACCGGAGCCACGTCCACGCCGGAGGCCCGCAGCTCCGCCAGCAGCGCTTCGCCGAAGGCGTCCGTCGAGACGCGCGAGCAGAAGGCGGCCGGCGAGCCGAGCCGGCCGAGCGCCACCGCGGTGTTGTACGGGCCGCCGCCGCGCTGGGGGAGCAGTGCGGGCAGCGCGCCGTCGGCGGGGGCGCTGCCGGGCACGAGGTCGATG
>NZ_JBHVHQ010001479.1:0-1045 GCF_042800135.1 Streptomyces sp. NPDC057654
CTCCTGTACGAGACCGCCGGCGCCCGCTACCCCGGCCCCGACGTGACCGCCCGACTCGACACCGTACGGCTCACCCAGGAGGGCCCCGACCGGGTCCGTATCGACGGCGTGCGCGGCGAGCCGCCGCCCGTGACCCTCAAGGTCGGGCTGACCCGCCTCGGCGGCTGGCGCAACGAAGTCGTCTTCGTCCTCACCGGCCTCGACATCGATGCCAAAGCCCGCCTCGTACAGGGGCAGTTGGAGGCCGCGCTCGACGCCTCGAAGCGGCGGCCCGCCGAGGTCCGCTGGACCCTCGCCCGTACGGACCGCGCCGACGCGCCCGTACAGGAAGAGGCCGGCGCGCTGCTCCGCCTCGTCGTACGCGACGAGGACCAGGACGCCGTCGGGCGCGCCGTCAGCGGGGCCGCCGTCGAGCTGGCCCTCGCCAGCTATCCCGGGTTCCATGTGACGGCCCCGCCGGGGAAGGGCGAACCGTACGGCGTCTTCGAGGCCGCCTATACGGACGCGGCCGGTGTTCCGCATGTGGCCGTGCTGCCGGGCGGGGAGCGGATCGACGTGCGGGGTCACGTGTCGTACACGCCGTACGCGTCCGCGCCGGGGCCCGGCAGCGAGCTTCCGGCCCCTGTCCCCCGTGGCCCCCGCCGCCGCGCCCCCCTCGGTCTCGTCGCCGGCGCCCGCAGCGGTGACAAGGGAGGTTCCGCCAACGTCGGGGTGTGGGTCCGTACCGATCTCGCCTGGCGCTGGCTCGTTCACGAGTTGACCGTCGAGCGGTTCCGTGAACTCCTCCCGGAGACCGCCGAGTTCGACGTCACCCGGCATGTACTGCCCAATCTGCGCTCCCTCAACTTCGTCGTCGACGGGCTCCTCGGCCTCGGCGTCGCCCACCGCGCCCGCTTCGACCCCCAGGCCAAGGCCCTCGGGGAGTGGCTGCGCTCCCGCCACCTGGACATACCGGAGGTGCTGCTGTGACCGTGCTCGCATCCGGGCTCGACGTATCGGGCCCCGAAGCGGCCGACTACGCCGAGTACGCCGCCAACCGCGAGGC
>NZ_JBHVHQ010001480.1:0-1044 GCF_042800135.1 Streptomyces sp. NPDC057654
GCCTGCCTGCGGGTGCTGGCGACCGCCGCCGAGCTGTACGGCGGGCGGGACAACGCGCCCGCGCGGGCGGCAGCGGCAGCTCCGCGGCGCGCCGCGGCAGCCGCCCCCGGCGGGCGCGACAGGGGACGGCCGGTGCGCGTCGCCGCCTCGACCGCCGCCCCGACGCCCGGCAACGGCATGCTGCTCGCCGAACTTCCCGTACCGAACCGCCCGCCACGCGGTACGGGCGGCACCGCCCCGTACACGGTCAACGACCAACTCCTCGTCGCCACCCGCCTGATGATCGCCCGCTGGAACCTGCTGCACGGCGGCCCCACCCGCCCGGTGCGGATCACCATGCCGATGGACGACCGGCCGCGCGGCGACGACATGCCCATCGGCAACGGCACCCGCCTCGTGGATGTCGGCTTCGGAGCGGACGAGCGGCTGGACGAGGAGGCGCTGACCGCCGAGCGGCCCGACCCGGCCGCCGTCGCCCGCCTGCTGCGCCGCACGGCCGCCCGGACCCGTACACTCAAGTCGACTTCGGGCTCCCAACTCGGCGTCGCCGGAACGCTGTTGACTGTTCCCGTACTGCCGGTCGGCGCGCGGGCGGCCGTGACCCGCGGGCTGCGCCGGGCCGCCGCGCCCTGGACGTCCACGACGCTGCTGAGCAACATCGGCCGCATCCCCTACCCGCTGGACTTCGGCGACGCGGGACGGGCGGGCGCGGTGTGGCTGTCGGCCCCGGCCCGTATGCCGCGCGGCCTGACCCTCACCACGGCCAGTACCGGCGGCCGGCTCCACGCGGCGCTGCGCTGGTCCCGCGCACTGCTGGACGACGCGGCGGGCGCGGAGCTCGCGGAGATCTTCACGCGCGCGCTCGACGCGACGTCCGAGGCGGCCTCGCACGCGACGGGCCGGTGACGGGCGATGAAGGAGGGCACATGAGCAACAGCAGCACCGCCGCCGCAACCGCCGCGCCCCGGCTGCGGGACTTCTACGAGGACCCCGCCGTGCCCGTCGCCTCGGGCGCGGACCGGGGCCGCCGTCAGGCCCGTATGC
>NZ_JBHVHQ010001481.1:0-1035 GCF_042800135.1 Streptomyces sp. NPDC057654
GCGAGAAGCGGGTCCAGATGTCGCCGTTGGTGGCGTACCAGGGGCGGTCGGGGTGCGGCAGGGAGGCGGCCGCGTACTTCAGGCCGCCGCCGCGCCCCAGCGGCTCCGTCTCGACGACGGTCCGCACCCGCAGCGGCAGGTCGGCGGAGGCCAGCCAGTCCTCAAGGACCTCGGCGAGGTGGCCGCAGGAGACCACGGCGTCCGTGACGCCCTCGGCGGCCAGCCAGGCGAGCTGATGGCCGATGATCGGAGTCCCGGTGCCGGGGATCTCGACCATCGGCTTGGGGCGGTCGTCGGTGTACGGGCGCAGTCGCGTGCCCTGGCCTCCGGCCAGGACGACGGCTTGTGCGGGGTACGCGTGCGTGCCTGTCATGCTCCGCACCATATGGGGCGAAGCGGCCGCGCCGTGCGGTGCGGCCGGGTGCGGGGCTCAGTTGGCGTGGATGACGCCGGTGGCGAAGGACGTGTCGCACACGGGCCGGGAGTAGGCGTGCGCCCGCCGCACGGTGCCGTACTTCGCGACGGCGGCCTTGCCGAGGGCGCGGGCGATCTCCATGCAGTGCCCGGCCAGTGAGGGGCGCTTCTCGGTCGCCTCCTGGAGGTGGGTGAGCGCGACGCCCGGGTCCTTCTCCTGGAGCTCGGTCAGCAGCCGGTCGCGCAGCACCTCGTGCGCGGCGCGGGTCTTCGGCTGGGAGGAGGAGGCGGCCCCGGAGGAGGCGGCGAGGATCTGCGACTCGGAGGGCGCCGCCCACGGCACGCGGGTGACCGCGAGCGTCCCGGAGAGGACCAGGACGACCGGGAGGACGAGGGCGAGAGTTCTGCCGATGTGGCGCGCTGCGTGGTTCATGGGGGACTTCCTCGCGTGGTGAGCTGGACGCTGCATGCGGCAGATCGTAGCGAGGAGTGATGATTTGGAGACATTTAGTCACTCGGTCGAGCGAAGGAGTGGCGCGCGAGTGCGGTTCTGGCGTTGACGCTCCGGGGTGGAAAATGCCGTTGTGTGCGGGTATTTACCGACCTCGTCCAAACATGCGG
>NZ_JBHVHQ010001482.1:0-1033 GCF_042800135.1 Streptomyces sp. NPDC057654
TCTCTGTTGAGCGAGGGGGCGGCCAATGGCGTCCGCCCCCTCGCGCCGAGCCGCCGGGAGGCCCCCTTTGAGCGAGCTGTATCCGCCGATCGAGCCGTACGAGACGGGCATGCTCGACGTCGGCGACGGCAACTCCGTGTACTGGGAGGTCTGCGGCAACCCGGCCGGCAAGCCCGCGCTCGTCGTGCACGGCGGCCCCGGCTCCGGGTGCGGCACCGCCGTGCGCCGGTTCTTCGACCCGGACCGGTACCGCGTGGTCCTGTTCGACCAGCGCGGCTGCGGGCGCAGTACCCCGCACGCCGCGGACCCCGCGACCGACATGCGGCACAACACCACCTGGCACCTCATCGCCGACATGGAGCGGCTGCGGGAACACCTGGGCATCGACCGCTGGCTGCTGCACGGCGGCTCGTGGGGCTCCACCCTCCTGCTGGCCTACGCGGAGCAGCACCCGCGGCGCGTCTCGGAGATCGTCATCGCGAGCGTCACCACCACCCGGCGCTCCGAGACCGAATGGCTCTACCGCGGAGTGGGCCGCTACTTCCCCGAGCAGTGGGAACGCTTCCTCGCCGGGGCGCCCGGCACCCCGCGCGACGGCGACATCGTCGGCGCCTACGCGCGCCTGATGGAGCACCCCGACGCCGCGGTACGCGGCAAGGCCACGGCCGACTGGTGCGCCTGGGAGGACGCGGTCCTCTCGGGCGAGACGAACGGCGCCGCCAACCCGTACGGCGACCGCCCCTCCGCCGCCCGCCTCGCCCTCGTCCGCATCTGCTCCCACTACTTCTCCCACGGCGTGTGGCTGGAGGAGGGCGCGCTACTGCGCGACGCGGACCGGCTGGCCGGGATTCCGGGCGTCCTGGTCCACGGCCGCCTCGACATGGGCGGACCGCTCCGGACGGCCTGGGAACTCGCCCGCGCGTGGCCGGACGCGAAACTCATCACCGTCGAGGGGGCGGGCCATCTGGGCACGGAGGCGACGCGCGCGCACGTGCTGGACGCCCTGGACGCGTTCGCGGGTTGATCAGACGGC
>NZ_JBHVHQ010001483.1:0-1031 GCF_042800135.1 Streptomyces sp. NPDC057654
GGCGACAAGCGGCTCGTCGGCTACGCCGTGGCCGTCGCCGGGGCGGCCCTCGACCGCGACGCCCTGCGGGCGCACATCGCGAAGGCCCTGCCCGAGTACATGGTGCCGTCCGCGATCGTCGCACTCGACGCGCTGCCGCTCACCCTCAACGGAAAGCTCGACCGCAAGGCGCTGCCCGCCCCCGAATACGGCATGGAGGCCACCGGCCGCCCGCCGCGCTCCCCACAGGAGGAGATCCTGTGCGCCGTCTTCGCGGAGGTCCTCGGCGTCGCCCACGTCACCATCGACGACAGCTTCTTCGACCTCGGCGGCCACTCGCTCCTCGCGACCCGCCTCGTCAGCCGGGTCCGCGCCGCCCTCGGCGCGGAACTCGCCATCCGCCGGCTCTTCGAGACGCCCACGGTGGCCGCACTGGCCGGGGCACTGGCCCGGGCCGGCGGGGCGCGCACGGGCGTCACCGCCCGCCCGCGCCCGGAGCGGATACCGCTCTCGTACGCCCAGCAGCGCCTCTGGTTCCTCAGCCACCTCGACGGCCCCAGCGCCACCTACAACCTGCCCATCGCGATGCGCCTGTCCGGCGCACTGGACCCCGAGGCCCTGCGCCACGCCCTCGCCGACGTCGTCGCGCGCCACGAGAGCCTGCGCACCCTCTTCGCCGAGGACGCCGACGGCGGATACCAGGTCGTGCTCGACGCGGCCGACCCGCGCGCCCGCCCGGCCGTCGAGACCGTCGACGCGAGCGCCGACACCCCCGCCGCCCGCCGCGCACGGCTCGACGCCGCGTCCCGGCGCGGCTTCGACCTGGCCGCCGCCATCCCGGTGCGGGCCGTCCTCTTCGAGGAGGCCGCCGACGAGCACGTATTGCTCGTCCTGGTGCACCACATCGCGGCCGACGGCTGGTCGCTGCCCGTGCTCGTACAGCATCTGATGACCGCGTACGAGGCGCGCTGCGCCGGCGGGGCCCCCGACTGGGCGCCGCTGCCCGCGCAGTACGCCGACTACGCCCTGTGGCAGCGGGACATGCTCGGCAG
>NZ_JBHVHQ010001484.1:0-1026 GCF_042800135.1 Streptomyces sp. NPDC057654
GGTCATGGCTGGCCCCCCAGGGTCTTGGTCAGGCGTGGCCGTGGTGTGGTCGAGGATGGCCGCGGCCAGGGGTGCGTGGACGGCGCGGGGCAGGGCGTGCCCCATGCCCGGTATCTCCACCAGCCGTGCCCCGGCGATTACTTGGGTGAGGTGGTCAGGGTGCGGCGGTGGGAAGACGGGCTCGGCGGGGGCGGAGATCACCAGGGTGGGCACCTCGGTGCGGGCCAGTTCCTCGGTGCGGTCCATGCCGGAGTGGTCCGCGCGCCCGTGGGTCATGGGTGCCTCGTAGCGCCCGGCGTGCTCGATGATGCGGCGCTCCGCGGCCCGGAACTCCTCGGGATCGAAGGGGATCTGGTCGCCGTTGAGCAGTCGCCAGTGCTCCACGCGGTGGTCCAGTTCACCTTCCAAGCGGCGGTCCTCGTGGGGGCGGGACCACAGTTCGAGCAGTTGTGCGTCGATGGGCGGGAGCGCGTCTACGGGGGTGCGGGAGCCGTCCGGGTGGGTCAGCGGGGTGCGGCTGAGGGCGGCGGTGCCCATCAGGGTCGCGCTGAGCAGCCGTTCGGGGTGGTCGGCGATCAGCAGCTGGGCGAGCATGCCGCCCAGGGAGTGGCCGACGATGTGGGCCCGTTCCACCTCGTATGCGTCGAGGACGGCGATCGCGTCCGAGGCGAGGTCGACGATGCGGTACGGGTGCGTGTCGAAGGTCAAGCTGGAGCGGCCGGTGTCCCGGTGGTCGTAGCGGATGACGCGGTGACGCGCGGCCAGCGCGTCAACCAGTTCCTCCGGCCAGCCCGGATGCCCCGGCCCCCATGATCAGGAGCAGGGCGGGATTCCGGCTGTCGCCGCGTTCCTCGGTCCACAGCCGCACCGCGGGGTCGACCTGGACGACTCGCTGATTCATGGCACCTCGCCTCACTCTCTGAGAACTCGATGGCGAGACGGGACGTCTCGCCATCGGGTGTCATCATGACGCGCCCTCCGGAACGATGCAATACGGATCGTCTCGCCGGCCTCTCGGGCCGCCGC
>NZ_JBHVHQ010001485.1:0-1023 GCF_042800135.1 Streptomyces sp. NPDC057654
GCCGCCGCCCTCCCTGACCGACCCCGACGCCCCCTACGCCTGGCGCACCGAGGGCAGCGGCGCGCGGGTCGTCGGCACCGTGAAGACGGACACCGCGGGCCTGTTCACGACCGCCACCGCGCTGCTCGCCCTCGGCTGCGCAGGCAATCGGAGGCCGTCGTGATCGGCGCCGACCGAGGGGTACTGGCCCTGCTGCGCGCCCACCGGCCGAGCCCGCTGCACGTGGTGGACCCGTTCAAGGTCCCGCCGCGCGAAGCGGTGCTCAAGGCCGAGGCCGTGCAGCGGGCGGGGCTGCCGTTCCTGCTGCTGGCCAGCACCGACTACGACCGCTTCGACGAGCGGATGCCCGCGTACGTGGCGCGGGTCAAGGCCGCCGTGGACATCCCCGTGATCACCCACTTCCCGCCCCGGCCCGGCGCCGGGCTGCCCGTGGCGACCGGCGCCGACGCGCTCCTCGCCCCGGCGTTGCTGGGCTCCACCGACCCGTACTTCGTCTGGCAGAGCCTCCTGGAGACCCTGCACGTACAGCACGGGCGCGGCACGGCCCAGGAGGACCTGCCGGAGTTCCTGCTGGAGGCGGCGCTCACCTTCGGCGACGACCCCGTCTCGGCCGCCGTGATGCACACCGAGCCGCTCGGCCGGACCCCGGCGCAGTTGGACCGGCGGATCGAGACGATCCGCGCGTTCGGCTTCCCCGTCGTCTACCTGTACTCGCGCTTCGAGCAGGTCACGGGCCGGGTGTGCCGCTACTTCCGGGACCGGCTGAGCCCCGGTCAGCTGATCTTCATCGGGGGCAATGTGCGCTCCCGCGAGCAGCTGGAGGGCTATCTGCGGGCCGGAGCGGACTACGTGGTCTTCGCCGGGGCGCTGGAGCGCGCGGACTGGCGGGAGGAACTGGACCGCATGTGCGGCGCGCCGGGGCCGCGCGCGCGAAACGGCGCGGCGGCGCTGCGGCAGACATAGCCGCCCGCGGCCGGGCCGAAACCGGATGTGACAGCGCGGAAGGGAAGAGGGAAGCAGGAG
>NZ_JBHVHQ010001486.1:0-1021 GCF_042800135.1 Streptomyces sp. NPDC057654
CCGCTCCGGCTCCGGCTCCGGCCGCGCCGGCCCCGGCGCCCGCCCCCGCCGCCCAGGCTCCGGCCGCCCCGGCGACCGGTGACGCGGACGGCGCGTACGTCACTCCGCTGGTGCGCAAGCTGGCCTCCGAGAGCGGCGTGAACCTCGCCGAGGTCAAGGGCACCGGCGTCGGCGGCCGCATCCGCAAGCAGGACGTCATCACCGCGGCCGAGTCCGCCAAGCAGCAGGCTCCGGCCGCCGCTCCCAAGGCCGCCGCCGCCCCGGCGCAGCCGTCGGCGCTGCGCGGCCAGACGGTGAAGATGACCCGCATCCGCAAGGCGACGGCCAAGCACATGGTCGAGTCGCTGAAGGTGTCGGCGCAGCTGACGACCGTGGTCGAGGTGGACGTCACCAAGATCATGCAGCTGCGTGCCAAGGCGAAGAACAGCTTCCTCGCGCGGGAGGGCGTCAAGCTCTCGCCGATGCCGTTCTTCGTCAAGGCCGCCGCCGAGGCGCTGAAGGTCCACGCGTCGCTGAACGCGAAGGTGAACGACGACGACACGATCACCTACCACGACGTCGAGAACATCGGCATCGCGGTGGACACCGAGAAGGGCCTGTTCGTCCCGGTCATCCACGAGGCGGGCGACCTGAACCTGGCCGGCATCGCGAAGAAGACCGCGGACCTGGCCGGCCGGGTGCGCGACGGCGGCATCAAGCCGGACGAGCTGGCGGGCGGCACCTTCACGGTGACCAACACCGGTTCGCGCGGCGCGCTGTTCGACACCCCGATCCTGAACCAGCCGCAGGTCGGCATGCTCGGGATCGGCGCGACGGTCAAGCGTCCGGTCGTCGTGTCGACGCCGGAGCTGGGCGAGACGATCGCCATCCGCGACATGGTCTACCTGGCCCTGTCGTACGACCACCGGCTGGTGGACGGCGCCGACGCGGCCCGCTTCCTGGGCACGCTCAAGGCCCGTCTGGAAGGCGGCGAGTTCGAGGGCGACCTCGGCCTCTGAGGTTCGCAGCACCGTATGGAGGG
>NZ_JBHVHQ010001487.1:0-1015 GCF_042800135.1 Streptomyces sp. NPDC057654
CCCCGCCGCCGACCCGAACGGCAAGTAGTCCGCCTCGTACCCGAAGTAGCGCGGGCCGGTGAGCGCGAGGCCCTCCGGGGAGGTCCACCGGGGGTCGCAGCGCGCCGCGAGGACGCTGACGCGCAGGCCGTAGCGGAGCCCCTCGGTGGTGACGGGCGAGCCGGTCTCGCTGTCCAGGACGCAGATGAGGTCCGGTGTCGTCGCGACGGTCAGCCCGTCCCGGGTGGCGAGCAAGTGCTCGTTCTGGAAGTCGAGTTCGAGCACCCGGCCCGCGTCGTCGCCGATGCCCTCCAGCCGGGCCCGGCCGCGCGCGAAGCCGCCCTCGGTGCGCCGGCCGACGTCGACGACCTTGCCGGTGAGCAGGTGGACGCCACAGAGCATGGCGCGGGCGGCGGCGACCGGGTCGGTGTGCGCGGCGCGCGCCTCGCGGACCGCCGCGCCGAGGCGTCCGGCCAGGGTGAGCGTCGCCGGTACGAGGCCGTCGGCGAGCTGGTCGCCGCGCAGCACCGTGTCCACGCAGGAGATCTGGCAGCCGAGTTCCACGCACACGGCGCGGGCGATGCGTTCGGCGGCGTGGTTGTCGACGGCCTCGACGATGATGGTGTTGCCCTTGTCGTCGGCGAGCGCCATCGGCGAGTTGGCGACGCCACCATCTGGAGTTCGGGGAAGGCGCGGCCCTTCGCGTCTCCGTCGTCGATCGGCAGGCCCGCGGCGGCGGCGCAGGCGTTGGGCAGCATCGAGTTGACGCCGCCGATCTCGATGGGCGTGATGTGGGTGGCGGGGCGGCCGAGGTGCTTCTCCAGGGCGCGCAGGGCGGTGAGTTCCTCGGCGCCGTTGGGGACGCGTTCGAGGAGCACGGTGGGCGCGCCCATCCCGGCGACGGGGACGACGGTCGCGTCGGCCGGCACCTCGTCGATGGTGACGACGGGCACGGGCCCGTAGGTGCGGATGGCCTCGCGGGCGAGGTGCGTGCCGAGGTACGGGTCTCCGCCGCGGCCGCGGGCGAGGAGTACGG
>NZ_JBHVHQ010001488.1:0-1017 GCF_042800135.1 Streptomyces sp. NPDC057654
CTGGCGGCGGTCGCCTGAGTCGGCGCGTCACGGGCCGCTGGCCGGGGCTCCCCTTCCCGCGGGGCCCCGGCCATCGGCGTCTCCGGCGTACGGGCGCGGTACGGGCGGTGCTGTCACACGCGCTGCGCGAGCACCTGTCCCGGCCAGCCGTCGACGTCGACGGTCTCCGTCGGCGTGAAGCCGTTGCGGCGGTAGTAGTCGACGAGGAGTCCCTCGCTGCCCGCGTAGCAGTCGACGCGCAGCAGGCTGATTCCCTGCCGACGGGTCTCCTCCACCGCGTGCGCCAGGAGTGCGCTGCCCACGCCGTGGCCGCGGAAGCGGCTGTCGATGACGAGGAGGTGGACGTAGACCTCGGGCTCGTCGGCCGGGGCGACGTACGGGGCCGGGTGCGGGGTGAGCGTCATCGTGCCGGCCGCCTCGCCGTCGATCTCGGCGATCCATGGGGTGCCGGACCGCACGATCTCCCCGACCCGCTCCACGGCCGCCGGCCGGGTCGACCACGGCTCGGTGCCCCACTGGCCCGTACGCCCCTCGGCGACCAGCCATTCCACGGCGCTGTCCAGCATCGCGAGTATCGCGGGGGTGTCGTCCGCCCCGCCCTTCCTGATCTCCATCTGCGCCACACTAAGCCGCATGAGGCTGTTTGTCGCCGTACTTCCCCCGGCCGAGATCGTCGCCGAACTGGCCGCGGAGGTTCGCAGGCTGAAGGCCCTGCCGGGGGCCGACCGGCTGCACTGGACCGAGGCCGCGGGCTGGCATTTCACGCTCGCCTTCCTCGGCGAGACCGACGAGGCACTCCTGCCGGAGCTGCGGGAGCGCCTCGGCCGGGCGGCGGCGCGGCACCGGCCGCCGGAGCTGCGGCTCGCGCGCGGCGGGCGGTTCGGGGACCGGGCGCTGTGGGCGGGGGCCGCGGGCGAAACGGCGGCGCTGGGGCGGCTGGCCGAGTCCGTGGCGGCCGGGTGCCGACGCGCCGCGGCCCTTCCGGCCGACGCCCGCGCCTTTCGGGCGCACCTGACG
>NZ_JBHVHQ010001489.1:0-1017 GCF_042800135.1 Streptomyces sp. NPDC057654
CATCGGCTTCGTGGAAGGGCTGCGGGTGCCGTCGGGCCTCGACGGCGCGGTCATCGGCCATGACCACCTCGTGGTGGTCGTCGCCCCCGCCCACCCCTGGGCCCGCCGGCGGACCCCGCTGGACCCGGCCGAACTCGCCGCCACCCCGCTGATCCTCCGCGAGCGCGGCTCCGGCACCCGCCAGGTCCTCGACGCGGCCCTCGCCGGCCACGGCGGGCTGACCGCCCCCCGCCTCGAACTCGCCTCCACCACCGCCGTCAAGGCCGCCGTCGTCAACGGCGCGGGCCCCTCGGTCCTCAGCGAACTCGCCGTCGGCGAGGAGCTCGCCGCCCGCCGCCTCGTCGCGATCCCCGTCGAGGAGGTCCGCCTCGGCCGCGACCTCCGCGCGGTCTGGCCCACCGGCCAGCGCCCGGCGGGCCCGGCCCGCGACCTGCTGGGGCTGACGCGGGGGAGCGGCTGACGGGCCTCTGCGCCCGGTGGCTACGCCTTCACCGCCACCACCGCGCCGTCCGCGCCCGGTCCGGAGAAGCGCACGGTGCGTACGTCCGTGAAGCCGGTGTCCGTCAGCCACCGCCCGTACTCGCCGGGCGTGTAGTTCCGGCCCCAGGTGCTCACCAGCATGTTGAGGCTCATCAGGGCGGGCAGCAGCGGGCCGTCCTTGGCGTCGTTCACCAGCAGTTCGCTGAGGACGATCAGGCCGCCGGGCGGCAGCGCGGCGTGGCACTTGCGCAGGATGGAGCGGTTGGTCGGCTCGTCCCAGTTGTGCATGATCTGCGAGAGCAGCACCGCGTCGTGCCCGGCGGGCAGGGCCGCGTCGCGCAGGAAGTCGCCCGGCGCGAGCGCGATGCGGTCGGCGAGTCCGGCCTCCGCGACGCGTTCGCCGGTCAGCTCGCAGACGAACGGCAGGTCGAGGACGGTGGCGCGCAGCTCGGGGTAGCGGCGGCAGAGCTCGATGTCGTACGCGGCGCCGCCGCCCCCGACGTCCAGCAGCCGCCGCACCCGGCCGAGGTCCAGGGC
>NZ_JBHVHQ010001490.1:0-1016 GCF_042800135.1 Streptomyces sp. NPDC057654
GCACCTCATGAGCCGGTCTTCGCCCCGTCGGCCGTGTTCTCAGCGTTCTTGGGGTTCTCGGCGTTCTCAGTGGTCTCGGGGTTCTCAGTGGTCTCGGTGGTCTCGGGGTTCTCAGTGGTCTCGGTGGTCTCGGTGGTTTTCTCGGGCCGCAGCGCGATCCGGCCCAGGACCGCCGCCACGACGAGCGCCACGACCGCCAGCAGTACGTAGTCCGGTACGGCGTTCCCGATCCGCGAAGCGACCTCCTCCAGGTGGAACTCCTGGTCGGCGTCGAGGATGCCGGGCAGCGCGGTCGTACCGTCGAAGGCCAGGAACAGCGCCCCGATGCCGATGAAGAACAGCCCGGAGACCAGCGACGTGGTGTGCAGTTCCAGACGGCCCACCCGGAACGCGCGCCCGCGCAGCCAGCCCCGCCGGCCGAGCTGGAAACGGTCCCAGAAGAGAGCCAGCACGAACAGCGGCAGCGCCATCCCGAGCGCGTAGACGGCCAGCATCGACGCCCCGTACACCGGATTGCCGTTCACGGCGGTCACCGTCAGCACCGCCCCGAGGATCGGGCCCGCGCAGAACCCGGCCAGCCCGTACACGCAGCCCAGCAGGAACGTGGACGCCGCCGAACGCGGCGTGATCCGCCCCGCCGCCGCCTGCGCCCGCTTCGACGCGAAGCCGATCCCGACGATCTGCGCCACGCCCAGCGCGATGACCACCCAGCCGCCGATGGTGATCAGCAGATCGCGGTGGCCGTTGAAGAGCCGGCTCGCGGCGGTGGAGGCCGCGCCGAGCGGCACCAGCGTGGTGGCCAGCCCCAGGTAGAAGACGCCGGTACGGGCCAGCAGCTTTCCCGGCGTCGCGAGCGAGTACGCGAAGAACGCGGGCAGCAGCAGCGCGCTGCACGGGCTGAGCAGGGCGAGGGCGCCGCCCAGGAAAGCGGCGAGATAGCCGATGTCGCTCACTTGGCCGCCGCCTTCGCGTGGTCGCGCGCCGCCTTGATGGCCTCCTCGAAGACGCCCATCGGC
>NZ_JBHVHQ010001491.1:0-1015 GCF_042800135.1 Streptomyces sp. NPDC057654
ACTCAGCGGAGGGCCTCTCAGGTGCGCCGCGCCCCCGGGGACAGTCCCCGAACCCCCGGGCCGACCACGGCACCGGGCGCCGCCGCGGCCGCGCGCGCATCGGCGTCGGCGGGCAGGCCGAAACGGCCGGCCGGGCCGGGACCGCGCGTCGGAGTCCGGCAGAGCACTACATTCTGGCCGATCGCGGAAGGTGTGACGACCACTTTTCCCGTGGGCCGGGTTTTCCCGTGAGCCGGGCGTCAGGGGCCGGGCGTCGGGGGCCGGGGGCCAGGCGTCCCCCGCACCGGGCTCATGCGATCGCCGGTCCGCCAGGCGGTCCTCCGCCGCCGCTCCCCCCGCCCCCCAGGACCCGCGTCGGCCAGACTGGAGGCCATGACCGCAGTCGACGCGCCCCGCGCCATCCGCCGTCCCGTCCCCTACTACGCCCAGTGGGAGTCCCGCGACCTCGTGCCCGCGATCATCGCGGGCGACCTGCGCGCCGCCGACGACCCGCTGTGGCAGAAGTCCGGCGCGGCCACGGCCGAGGAGTACGCCTTCTGGTCCTGGCGGATGTGCGGCATGGCCTGCCTGCGGATGGCGCTCGACCACTGGCGCGGCGGCGCGCCGCCGTCCGTCACGCTCGCGGAGGAGTGCCGGGAGGCCGGTGCGTACGTGCGCCACGCGGACCGCGTGGACGGGCTGATCTACGCGCCGTTCGCCGCGTACGCGCGGCGGCGCTGGGACCTGTTCGCCGAGTCGCGCCCGGAGTTGAGCGCCGCGGCGGTCCGCGACGAGCTGGCGGCGGGGCGGCTCGTCATGCTGTCCGTACACCCCTCGATCCGCACGCCGGGGGCGCGACCGGAGACGCGCGGCGGGCATCTGGTGCTCGCGGTCGGGGCCGACGACGAGCGTCTGCTCATCCACAACCCGTCCGGATTCCCGGACGGCACACAGGAGTTCACCCCCGTGCCGTGGGACGAGCTCGAACACGTCTACGCCGGCCGCGGCGTCGTGCTCGGCCCGCACGCCTGACCTC
>NZ_JBHVHQ010001492.1:0-1015 GCF_042800135.1 Streptomyces sp. NPDC057654
AGGCACCAAGGCGATACGACGTCCGCCGGACGACCACCCACCGATTTTCACGCCCACAGGGTGTCGCCGTCAGGGCGACCGGACTACTGACACCCGCAAAACGCCCCGCCGAACCTCCCGAGTTCCGCCATGGCCCCGCGAGACTGGGGCCATGGTGCTCTGGAAGGTGTTCTACGCGGACTGGGAGATGGAGTGCTGCGGCACGCCCTTCCCGGTCGGGGCCGAGGTGCGCTGGACGCTGCTGCTGACGGAGGACGCCGACGACACGTGGCAGGACTGCCGCTGCGAGGTCGAGGGCCCGGTCGAGTCCCGAGGCGGCACGGCGGCGATCATCCGGGACGGGGCGCTCACCGCCCTGTGGAGCGAACCGCCGTGGCCCCTGCCGGGACGCGCCCGCGTCACCGGGCGGCTCTCCGTTCACGGCCACGGGCCGTCCCCGGAGGAAGTGGCGCCCACCGTCGGCCTGGTCCGCCGCATCCAGGTCGTCACCCAGGGCTTCGCCGAGCCCCGCACCGGCAGCCGGTCGTTCGCACCCGTGCCCGGCGAGCGCTGGCTCCGGGAGGTCGACATGTGCCCCAAGTGGTTCCGGCGCGAGGTCGACGGGCCGGAGCGGATGCGTAGCGGCGTCGGCTACCGCAGGGACGAGACCGGTGTTCTGGTCGAGGTGGGCACCGCTGATTGGTGAGGCGGGGCGGGTAAAGGACAATGGGGCGGTGCGCTACGGCATCCTCGGTACCACCCAGGCCCACCGCGACGACGGTACGGCCGTCGCCCTCGGCGGTGCGCGGCTGCGCGCTCTGCTCGCCGCGCTCGCCCTGCGCCCCGGCCGGGCCCGCGCCGCCGAAGCGCTCATCGACGAGATCTGGGAGAGCGACCCGCCCGCCGACGCGCACGGCGCGCTCCAGGCGCTCGTCGGGCGGCTGCGCCGCGCCCTCGGCCACGACGCCGTCGAATCAGCCGACGGCGGCGGCTACCGGCTCCGCGCGGAGCCCGACGACGTCGACCTGCACCGCCC
>NZ_JBHVHQ010001493.1:0-1015 GCF_042800135.1 Streptomyces sp. NPDC057654
ACCCGGCCCCGTACGAATCGGCCCCGTACGACCCGGCGGTCACCGTTTCCGGGCTGCTCACCGGACGCGAAGGCCCCGGGCGCGACGCGGACGGCGCACTCGACCTCGACCTCCTCGTCGTGCTGGACGCGCCGCAACTCGACGTGGAGACCGCGGCGATGCTCGTGGAGTCGCTGGCGGACGGCGCCCGGCTGGTGCTCAGCGGCGACGCGGGAACGCTCTGGTCGGCGGGGCCCGGCCGGGTGTTCGCGGACGTCGGGGCGGCCCGCGTCTGCCCCGTCGTCGTTTCGCGCACCCCGGACCCCGGTCCGATCGGCGAGCTGGTCTCGGGCATCGGCATCGGCGAGCTGAACCAGGTCGACGCCCCCGGCAAGGAGGTCGTCATCGTCCCGGTGCGGGACGCGGGAGAGGCGGTGCACCGCACCGTGCAGCTCGTCGCCGACTCGGTCCCGCGCGCGATCGGCGTCCCCTCGGACCGTACGCAGGTGATCACGCCGGGCCATGGCGGGCCGGCCGGTACGCGCGCGCTCAACGCGGCGCTCAAGGAGCGGCTGAATCCGGGGCCGGGCCGGTTCGGCGGGTTCGATCCGGGCGACCGGGTGGCGTACGTACCGGCGCCGGGCCGGATGACGCCCGGCACCGTGGTCTCGGCGGACGCCGAGGGGCTGCGTCTGGAGTGCGCGGGCGCGCCCGTCGTCGTACCGCGCGAGCGGGTGGCCGAGACGGTGCGGCACGGCTGGGCCGTAACGGCCCACCAGGCGGCGGGCATCCGCTGGCCCGCCGCCGTGGTGGTGCTGCCGGGCGACGCGGCCCAGGCGCTGAGCCGCGCCTGGGTCTACACCGCGTTCAGCCGCGGCGAGCGGCATCTGTCCGTGGTGCACGGCGTGGACCAGGCACTGCCGCGCGCCATCGCCGAGGTGCCGGCGAAGCCGCGTACCACCCGGCTGCGGTCGCTGCTCCAGGCGCAGGGCCGGTCCGAGGAGTGAGCGGGGTCGGGGCCGGGCGGCCACACGGC
>NZ_JBHVHQ010001494.1:0-1013 GCF_042800135.1 Streptomyces sp. NPDC057654
CACCAGGTCTCGGCTGCGCTGATGCGGTCCTCCCGCTCATCCGGCCCCATGGAGCCACCGGTGAACGTGATGACGCTGGTGTGGGCGGAACGGTAGGTGGCCAGCGGTACGCCGCTGGCGTCGAGGGTGACCTGGCGGGCCTCGTCGTAGTGGTCGCCTTCCTCGTCACCGGGGGCGAGCGCGGGGGGTGCCGCCGGGATGGTCACCAGGGTCAGGGCGAGGGGCACCTCGGCCGTATCCGGAGTCTGCGGAACGGGGGTCAGGAGTTGCAGGGTCAAGGAACTTCCTTACGTGAGAGGGACAGCGGTGGGCTTCGTGCGGTCGGGCGAGGGCGGGGCCCTGGCCTGCCGGGCCGCGGTCACCGTTGTTCCTCCGTCGCCAGCGCGGAATCCGGGACGGGCGGAGCCGTGGGTTGGTCCGGGTGGTGGCGCTGGTGGGGCCGGGTCGGGAGGGGGCCGTCGTGAAAGGCGGCGTACGACTGGCCAACCGGGGTCAGGGACCGGCCACGCCAGGGCGTGAGGATGGCGCGCAGTACGGGCGCCAGCCACACGGCACCGTCCGAGAAGACCAGGTGCGCCAGGGGCGCCTGGAGGTTCACAGGCCCCGCCCCGCGGCGCTGTCCGAGGGCAGGACGACGCTCGCGGTGCGCGCCGGCCCGCCCGCCGGCGGGCACGGCTGGCCGATGGCCCGGGCGGGTGCCACCTGCGGTCGCCCGGCGCCCAGGCGCTCAAGGAGGAAAGCGGTGGTGACCAGCCCACTGTGGCTGAACGCCTGCGGGAAGTTGCCCAGTTGGCGCTGGAGGTGGGGGTCCCATTCCTCGGCGAGCAGCCCGAGGTCGTTGCGGAGCGAGAGGAGCTTGCCGAACAGCTTGCGCGCCTCGTCCACCCGGCCGATCATCGCGAGGTCGTCGGCGAGCCAGAACGAGCAGGCGAGGAAGGCCCCTTCGTCGCCCTCCAGCCCGTCCACGCCCGCGTCGTCGCCGCTCGTCGGGTAGCGCAGCACGAAGCCGTCCT
>NZ_JBHVHQ010001495.1:0-1008 GCF_042800135.1 Streptomyces sp. NPDC057654
GGCAGCGGCTGTTCGGCTGAGGGATACGGAACGCGCCGGCCGGCGCGTCTGTGCCGCTACCGCTCCTCCGGGTCCCCGCCGCGCCCCCCGCGGCGGCGGATGCCGAAGGCCAGCGACGAGACGAGGCCGGCCGCGATGAAGCCCATGCCCATCGCGGGCAGCAGCGCGTAGGCCGGGAAGTGCCAGAGCCCGGCCGCCATCGCCAGATACATCGCGCACCCGCCGAGAAAGATCAGACCCACGACGATCTTGCCCGGCTCGAACTCATGCCGTCGCACGGCGTACCTCCGATGGGGAGTGGCGGCAGCGGACGCTGTCCCGCCATTCTCGTTCATGGCCTCTCACGGATCACCTCGGCCTGCCCCAGCCCCACCTTGAGCGAGATCTCCAGAGTGCCGCGCGAGGGCTTGCCGTTCACCGGCTTCAGCGTCATCTCGCGGTGCTGGTCCGGCTTGACGTCGATGTCGTCCGACGTCTCGCCGGGGAGCTGTACGTCGCCGACGCCGATGTCCACGTTCGCCTTCACCGTGATGTCGTCGGGCACGGCCACCCGCAGCTTCCCCGCGCCGACTTCGGCCCGCGTCGTGACCGTACGGTCCTTGCGCCAGTCGACGCCGTACAGGTCGAGCGTTCCGTAGCCGCTGCCGAGGCGGTATTCGGATCGGACGTCCGAGGCGTTCGCCGGGGACCAGGTCCGCCGCGACCAGTCGGCGGTCACGGACTTGGGCAGCCCCGCCGCCGCCGTCAGCAGCAGCCCCGTCACGACGGCCGCGACGACGGTGCCGCCGCCCGTACGCCCGTACAGCGAACTGACCGTGATGCCGAGTCCGAAGACGCCGAGCGCGCACGCGAAACCGATCTCCAGGCTGGTGCCCAGCGGTTGGTGGCGCCACGTCACGCCGATGGCCAGCCCCGCGGCGGCGAGCGCCCACAGGAAGACCCAGCCGCCCAGCGGCCGGCCCCGGCGGGCGGTCCGGCGGGCCGCGCGCTCCGCCGCCCGCCGGTCCC
>NZ_JBHVHQ010001496.1:0-1006 GCF_042800135.1 Streptomyces sp. NPDC057654
GATCACAGGGGTGGGGGGCCCGCAAATGCCTCCGACCCTCCCGCCTCACCGCGCTCGGTGATCGCGCCACACCGAGTACTGCGAGCCAGTTTTGAGCGACGTGGAAGAGCAACTGACGGTGCTGATGTTCGCGACGATACGCTCGTCAAGCAGGTACTGCTTGGCGGCCGAGGTGCAAGTTCCCGCTGATCTGAGCGAATCGGTTCCGGTGCCATGGCGCAAAGAACTTCCAACGGCCCAGTGCGCTGATGCAGTCCGTCGCTGCGGACTTCCAGCTCGACCACTACCGCGAGCTCTTGGTGATGTGCTTGCCATGCCGTACGTCATGCTCGGGATCGAGGCGGGATTCCGTCCCGTACTTCTTGCGGTCGTTAGGCAAGACGGGTGCTCGCTTCCTTACAACTTGAGCCGAGGCCGTCCCCCAGCCCCTCAAGGCCGCAGGGGTCGCTGGGCGCCGACTGGGCCACCGATGCTGGTCGACTCGGCACGGTGCCGAACAGGCCCCGGGGCTGGTCTCGCACAGGGCCATGTGTCTCAGGTGCGGGTAGCCTTCCAGGTCGCCTCGGCGGCGGAGCGTCTTGTCCGGTACACCGCAGACTCGGAGCGGACAGTGCTTTGAGTGGTGCGAATCCTAGGCGGCGCCACAGACCTCGCAGGGCCTTCTCCGACGGTTGCAGCAACATTGGCTGCACAGTCCGGATACCAGCTTGTCCCATACCTGTGTGTAGCCGATTCTCAGGGATTGGCGCAGGGCCAGCACGAAGTGCACGCCAACTCTGGACGGCGCCTGCCGTAATCGCTGCTGGGCGGTCCGGGTCTGTTCCAGCGCGCCGTCGACGAGTGCTCGAAAGACAAGTACTGGGGCAGTTCACCGAGATGACCGAGGGCGAAGGTACCGTCCGCGACGGCGCCTTCGCAGGTGATCATCACCATGGCGGAAAGCCGACAGGGCAACGGGACCTCTGGTAGAGCGGAAGACCGTCCAAGATCTTCCGCTCTACCAGAG
>NZ_JBHVHQ010001497.1:0-1005 GCF_042800135.1 Streptomyces sp. NPDC057654
CCGGCGCCCGGCGCGGCTCCACCAGTCTTGCGGCTGCTGACCAGATGGTCCACCAGCCCGTACGCCACGGCCCCCGCGGCGTCGAAGACCTTGTCGCGCTCGATGTCCTCGCTGACGCGGCGGGCGCTCTGCCCGGTGTGCCGTACGAGCATCTCCTCCAGCTGCTCGCGCGTGCGCAGCAGTTCCCTGGCGTGGATCTGGAGGTCCGAGGTCTGCCCCTGGATCGGCTCGCTGAAGGAGGGCTGGTGGATCAGGACGCGCGCGTTCGGCAGCGCGAACCGCTTGCCGGGGGTTCCCGCCGCCAGCAGCACGGCCGCGCTGGACGCCGCCTGGCCCAGGCAGCCCGTCTCGATGTCGCAGGACACGTAGCGCATCGTGTCGTAGATGGAGGTCATGGCGGAGAACGAGCCGCCGGGGGAGTTGATGTAGAGCGAGATGTCCTGGTCGGGCGCGGCGTGTTCGAGGTACATGAACTGCGCGATCACGTCGTTGGCCGAGGTGTCGTCGATCGGGGCGCCCAGGAAGACGATCCGCTCGGACAGCAGCTTCGAGTAGGGGTCCATGGTCCGCCGGCCGGTGCTGGTGCGCTCGGTGAATTCCGGCAGGACATGGCGGGCGGTGGGTCGGTTCATCGGTGCACCTCTCATCAGCGCTCTGCGCGCACTGCGGGCCGCACGACACCTCTGTAAAAAATGTACAGGATGTACGTCAAGTTATGATGGAGCATGGCCTACGAGATTCCGGTGACGCAAGCCCGAGCAGAGCTGGCGGAACTGATCAACCGAGTCGTCTACGGCGGCGAACGCGTCGTCGTGACGCGCCACGGCAAACCCCTGGTCGCCCTGGTATCCGCCGCTGACCTGCAACGACTTGAGCAGGAGGAGAGTGCGGCGGAGGAGCAGGTGGTCAGCACGGTGTCGGTGATGCGCCCGCTGGAGTCCGCTGCGGGCGAACGGCAGCGCTTCGGCATCGCGGCAGAGCACCGCGGCCCGGACACCGGTGACC
>NZ_JBHVHQ010001498.1:0-1004 GCF_042800135.1 Streptomyces sp. NPDC057654
GGCCGTACGGGAGGTTTTCCGTACGGCCAGGGGCCTGTGGCCGCCGCTCAGGCCGCGCGCGCCTTCGTCGCGTAGACGTCCACGTACTCCTGGCCCGAGAGGTCCATGACATCGCTCATGACCTCGTCCGTCACGGCCCGCAGCACATACCGGTCGCGGTCCATGCCCTCGTACCGGGAGAAGTCCAGCGCCTCGCCGAAGCGGACCGTCACCGGGCTGATCCGCAGCCGCCCCTTGCCGCCCGGCTGCACCTTGTCCGTGCCGATCATCGCGAACGGGACCACCGGCGCGCCCGTCATCAGCGTCAGCCGCGCCACGCCCGTACGGCCGCGGTAGAGCCGGCCGTCGGGGGAGCGGGTGCCCTCCGGGTAGATGCCGAACGCCTTGCCGTCCTCCAGCACCCGGCGCCCCGTCATCAGCGCCGCGACGCCGCCGCGCCCGCCGTCGCGGGCGACGGGGATCATGCCGGAGGCGGTGAAGAACCAGGCCATCAGGCGGCCCTTGATCCCCTTGCCGGTGACGTACTCGTCCTTGCCGATGAAGTACACCGGCCGCTTCACGACCAGCGACATGAACAGCGAGTCGATGAAGGTGACGTGGTTGCCCGCCAGGATCACCGGCCCGGACGCGGGGATGTTCCCCAGGCCCTCGACCCGCGGGCGGTACAGGACGCGCATGAGCAATCCAAGAATCGCCTTGAGCATGATCCGGGACAACGGGTCCTCCGGTCGTGGTGGTCGGCTGTTGCGCACGCTGCGCACCTGGGCGCAGTCCCGGACGATACTCGGGAGAACCCGCGCCCCGCACACCGGGCTCATCGGTTGATACGCCGTGTTGATGTGTGTTTCTCCGTCATTTCGCCCAGGGGGTCCCGTACGGAAGCAATGCACGTCTACGATCGGCCAGGTCCATGATCGGTGCGGTACATGACAGAAACTGACGAAAGAGGAGTGCTTATGGAGCAGGAACGGGGACAGGGACCGGCGCGCCGCGCCCTCCTGGGG
>NZ_JBHVHQ010001499.1:0-1004 GCF_042800135.1 Streptomyces sp. NPDC057654
GCGCTCGCAGATCCGGCACCCCAGACCGATCGGCGTCGCCGCCCGCGGGTCGTCCAGGGCGACGCCCTCCGCGTACACCAGGCGGTGCGCGTGGCGCAGTTCGCACCCGAGAGCCACGGCGAACTCGGCGCGCGGCGCACGATGCCCGGCCCGGTCAGGGCCCGGTGGTACGGAACGCGTCGAGAAGGCGCTCGGCGGCGAGCGTCGCCGTCAGCTCGCCGTCCCGCACCTGCCGCTCCAGAGCGGGCGTCAGAGCGCGTACGGCCGGGTCGGCGTGCAGCCGGTTCAGGAGCTCGTCGCGGACCATCGTCCATGTCCAGTCCACCTGCTGGCCGCGCCGCTTGGCGGCCAGGCGGCCGGTGGAGTCGAGGAGTTCACGGTGCTGTTCGAGGCGCTCCCAGACCGTGTCCAGGCCCGTCGACTCGCGGGCGCTGCAACTGAGCACCGGAGGCGTCCACGCGGCGTCGGCGGAATGCATCAGCCGCAGCGCGCCCGCCAGCTCCCGCGCGGCGCCCCGCGCGTCGCGCTCGTGCGGCCCGTCCGCCTTGTTCACGGCGATGACGTCCGCCAGCTCCAGGACGCCCTTCTTGATGCCCTGCAACTGGTCGCCGGTACGGGCGAGGGTCAGCAGCAGGAACGAGTCCACCATGTTCGCGACGGCGGTCTCGGACTGGCCGACGCCGACCGTCTCCACGAGCACCACGTCGTAGCCGGCGGCCTCCATCACCACGATCGACTCGCGGGTCGCCTTGGCGACCCCGCCGAGCGTCCCGGCGGTGGGGGAGGGCCGCACGAACGCCGCCGGGTCCACGGCCAGGCGCTCCATGCGCGTCTTGTCGCCCAGGATCGACCCGCCGGTACGGCTGGACGACGGGTCGACGGCGAGCACCGCCACCCGGTGGCCGAGCCCGGTGAGCCGGGTGCCGAACGCGTCGATGAACGTCGACTTGCCCACCCCCGGCACCCCGCTGACGCCGATCCGCCGCGCCCGGCCGCTGTGCGGC
>NZ_JBHVHQ010001500.1:0-1001 GCF_042800135.1 Streptomyces sp. NPDC057654
GGCAGTCCCCGCCGCGCCCGGCGCGGCCGCGCAACAGATCCGGGAACCCCTGCGCACGGAGTTCGAGTTCGAGCTTCCGCGCGGCTTCGTCGACGAATCCGGCACCGTGCACCGCAACGGCGCGATGCGGCTCGCGACGGCCCGCGACGAACTGATCCCCCTGCGCGACGTGCGCGTACGGGAGAACCCCGCCTATCTGTCGGTGGTCCTGCTCGGCAGGGTCATCACCCGGCTGGGCACCCTCCCGATCGTGCACGACGGGACGGTGGAGAACATGTTCGCCTCCGACCTCGCCTTCCTCCAGGACTTCTACCGGCAGATCAACGCGGAGGGGCATACGCGCGCCGCGGTCGCCTGCCCGCACTGCTCGGAGTCCTTCGAGGTGGAGCTGGCCGGGAGCCGCCTGGGGGAATCGTGACGTACGCGACCGACCGGATCCACGAGGAAGTCGCGTACCTCGCCTACCACTTCCACTGGGGGCTTGAGGACATCCTCGACCTCGAACACGCCGACCGGCGCGCGTACGCGACGCGGATCGCGGAATTGGTGGAACGCGCCGAAGGGAAGCAGTGACGGGGCATGGGGTTGTTCAGGAGGAAGTCCCGGCGGACGGGGGCTGAGACGGAGGCGGAGGCCGCGGTCGCGGCCGCTTCGCCCGTTTCGGCTGCTTCGACTGCTTCGCCCGTCGAGGCTCAGGACGGCGGGTGGGCCGCCGTCCCGCCCGTACAGCGGGTGCTCGACGCGGTGAACCCGGTCGTCGAGACGCGGTTCACCACGTCGCTGGCCGCGCACCGCGACCCGTCCTTCGGCGGGGAACTGGGGCACGACGTACGGGCTTCCGCGCCCGGCGGGACGATCGGCGGGGTGATCTCGCGGGCGACCGCCGCGCCGAGCGCCGGGGGCGGAGGCGGAAGCGTGCTGCCCGCGCTGCCGGTGCTGCCGGTGGCTCCGCGGGGCCGTACGGACGGCCCCGTCGCCCCCGAACTCCCGGAGCCGCGCAC